>NZ_MNRT01000038.1:0-283 GCF_001916075.1 Clostridium sp. 29_15 | reverse complement strand
TTCTATAAAAAAAGATTTAAAGCTTAAAGATAGAATTTTCAATTGTGATTGTGGGTATGTTGAAGATAGAGATTATAATGCAAGTCTTAATTTAAGAGATGCAAAAATCTATAAAACAGCATAAACAAATTTTATAGATATGTACCGATGGCTAAGTCGGGAATTTACGCCTTTGGAGTGATATATCAAACTAAAGTAGTCTATGTTTATCAAGACAAAATAGGTCACGTTGAAAAAGGAAAAATCTCAATATGGGTATGTTTGTCCATATTTCGAGTAGCAG
>NZ_MNRT01000037.1:42383-129012 GCF_001916075.1 Clostridium sp. 29_15 | reverse complement strand
AAAGGAAGTTTTAATTGATAAAACTTTCGATTTATAGTATAATTCTTGTGTAAAATTTTTTTCAAAAGCATAAAAATATTTTACCATAAATCTCAGACTTATGGAGTTTGAGATTTATTTTTTTAACAAAAATGAGCTGTGCACTAATTATTTAGTGCGACAGCTCCATATGGCTATTACTATTATAAAGGAGTGTTTATTAATGAGTAAAATATCTATAATTGGTGCAGGTTCAATTGGTGCGACTACAGCCTTTGCTCTATTACAAAAAGGAGTTGCCACAGAAATAATCCTTAATGATATAAATCAAGAAAAAGCTTTAGGTGAAGTACTGGATCTAATACATGGAAGTTCCCTTTGTAAACCTTGTAAGATTTCACTGGGAACCCTTGAAGATACAGCAAATTCAGACATAATTATTATAACTGCTGGTTTAGCTCAAAAACCTGGAGAAACAAGATTAGATTTAGTTGATAAAAACTATAATATATTTAAAAACTTTATTCCAACATTAGCTAATCTAAGTCCTAATTCTATACTTTTAGTTGTTTCAAATCCTGTAGATATACTAGCCTACATGACATATAAGTTATCTGGATTCCCTAAAAACAGAGTTATTGGCTCCGGTACTGTTCTCGATACTGCTAGACTAAGAAGCTTACTTGGAAAATACTTCGAAATTGATGGTAGAAATGTTGAAGGATATGTACTTGGTGAGCATGGTGATAGTGAATTTGTTGCTTGGTCAGAACTATCTATCGGAAATATTCCTGTTAAGAGCTTCTCAGAACAGTTTAATATAGAATGGGATAAAGAAACGGAAAATGTTATTGCTACAGATGTAAAAAATGCAGCATATGAAGTTATCAATAGGAAAGGTGCTACTGCTTTTTCAGTTGCCCTTGCACTAGTTAGAATAGTTGAAGCATTTTTAGGTGATGAAAAATCTATCCTTACAGTTTCCACACTACTAGAAGATTACCTTGGCGTAAGCAATGCTTACTTAAGTGTTCCTACTATTGTTGGAAAAAATGGTATTGAAAAAGTTCTTGATATTTCATTAAGCGATGAAGAAAAGGTAAAATTCATCAATTCCGCTAACTTAATGAAAGAATATATAGATAGCATTGATAATAAATAGCTGTATTAAATACTGGTAGTAAATAATAAAGCATAGCTTTTTAGCTATGCTTTATTATTTAATTTATTTCTGATAGTTTCTTATACATACCATATCTTCTAATAGCATCTTCTTTAGTTCTTGCAAACAATTCTTCTGCCAATTCTGGATATACCTTAGCTAAAGCAGAATATCTTACTTCTCCCATTAAGAAATCATTAAATAAATCATAATTTGGTGCTTTAGAATCTAAAGTAAATGCAGGCTTTTCTCCTACCACATCTGGATTATATCTATATAACTGCCAATATCCACAAGCTACTGCCTTCTTTTGTTCACCTGGTGTATTACTCATTCCTGATATAATTCCATGGCTTATACATGGAGCATAGGCAATGATAAGTGATGGTCCTTTATAGTTTTCAGCTTCAGTGATTGCTTTCACTGTCTGATTCATATCAGCACCTAAACATACTTGTGCTACATAAACATAACCATAAGTTATTGCCATTAAGCCTAAATCTTTCTTTCTTATTCTCTTACCTGCTGCAGCAAATTTTGCTACTGCTGCTGTTGGTGTTGACTTTGATGCTTGCCCTCCTGTATTAGAATATATTTCTGTATCCATTACTAATACATTAACATCTTCTCCACTGGCAAGTACATGATCTAATCCTCCATAGCCAATATCATATGCCCAACCATCTCCACCAAAAATCCATTGTGACCTTTTAACTAAGAATCCTTCATCTTTCTTTATGGCATTAGCTATTTCACTATCTTCATTTTGTAAAACTGCTTTAACTTTTTCAGCTCTTTCTCTTGTTCCTTCACTTTCATCTTTATTTTCAAGCCACTCTCTTAAAACAGATTTCACTTCTTCACTCATATCACTTTCTAGAGCTTTTTCAACATTACTTGCTATTCTTTCTCTTACAGCTTTAACTCCTAAATACATTCCAAGTCCATACTCTGCATTATCTTCAAATAATGAGTTTGCCCATGCAGGACCATGACCATTTTGATTCTTTGAATACGCTGTAGCAGCTCCTGCTGCAGCCCATATTGATGTACATCCTGTAGCATTAGCTATCATCATTCTATCACCAAATAATTGAGTTACAAGTTTAGCATATGGAGTTTCCCCACATCCTGCACAAGCACCTGAGTATTCAAGCAATGGCTGTTCAAATTGACTTCCTTTAACTGTAGCTTTCTTCATAGGATTTGCTTTATTTTTAACCTTATCTGTAGCATAATTCCAAGGTTCTATTTGATCATGCTGAGTTTGTTGTGGTTTCATTATCAATGCTTTTCCTGGTGCTGGACAAATTTCTGCACAATTTCCACATCCTACACAATCTAAAGGACTTACCCCTATTGTAAAATACTTAAGTTCTGGATCTTTAACTCCTTTAGCATTTAATACTTTAAAATCTTTTGGTGCATGTTCTCTTTCATCTTCATTTAATAAAAATGCTCTTATTGTTGCATGAGGACATACAAATGAACATTGGTTACATTGTATACAGTTTTCAGGAATCCATTCAGGAACATTTACAGCAATACCCCTCTTTTCAAATCTAGTGGTTCCTGATTCAAATGTATCTCCTGCTCCAGTTTCCACAAATTTTGAAACAGCTAGTTTATTACCTTGTAATTTATTTATAGGATCGCATATTTCTCTATAGAAATCTGTTAAATGTTTTTCTGTTTTTTCTTCTTTATCCTTTGCGTCTTTCCATGAATCTGGAGCATTTATTTTTTTTACTGAATTAATTCCTGCATCAATAGCAGCAAAATTCATATTCACTACTTTTTCGCCTTTTTTACCATAAGAAGTTACAACTGCTTCCTTTAAATATCTTATGGCATCTTCTACAGGTATTATATTTGCTAGTTTAAAGAATACTGATTGCATAATCATATTTATTCTTCCACCAAGGCCTATTTCCTGAGCTATCTTAACGGCATTAATTGTATAAAAATTAATATTATTTTCAGCTATGTAACGTTTTAAGCTTCCTGGAAGCTTTTCTTCCAACTCTTCTTCATTCCAAATAGTATTTAAAACTAAAGTACCATTTTTCCTTAATCCTTCTACTATATTATATGAAAATACATATGATTGATTATGACAAGCAATATAGTGGGCTGAATCTATTTCATAATGTGACTTAATAGGTTTATCTCCAAATCTTAAATGGGAAATAGTTATACCACCTGATTTTTTAGAATCATATGAAAAATAACCTTGAGCATACATATCAGTATGATCCCCAATTATCTTAATGGCAGTCTTATTAGCACCAACTGTTCCATCTGAACCTAATCCCCAGAATTTACAAGCAGTAATACCTTCTGGTGTTACATCAATATTTTGTACTTCATCTAAAGATGTATATGTCACATCATCATCTATTCCTATGGTAAACCTATTCTTTGGATTATCCTTGCAAAGATTTTCATATACAGCTGCAATATGTGATGGATATGGATCTTTAGAACCTAATCCAAATCTTCCACCAACTACTACTGGTGCATCTTCCATTTCACTTACTGCCTTAAGTACATCTAAATATAAAGGCTCACCTGAAGCTCCTGGTTCCTTTGTCTTATCAAGTACAGCTATTTTCTTAACAGTCTTAGGAATTTCAGCTAATAATTTTTCATAACTAAAAGGTCTATATAATCTTACTTTTATCAAACCAACCTTTTGACCTTTATCCATCAAGTAATCAATGGTTTCTTCTATTACTTCTGTTACAGCTCCCATTGCTATTATTATTCTATCTGCATCTAATGCTCCATAATAATCAAAACAGTGATATTCCCTTCCTGTAATATGTTTTATCTTATCCATGTATTCCTCTACTATATCTGGTATAGCATCAATATATTTATTGATTGATTCACACATTTGAAAATATACATCTGGATTCTGATTTGTTCCTCTTATAACTGGATGATCTGGATTTAATCCATATCTTCTAAATCTTTCTAATGCTTCTTGGTCTATAAACCCTTCTAGATCTTTACTTTCAATCACCTCTATCTTTTGTAATTCATGCGAAATTCTAAATCCATCAAAAAAGTTTATAAAAGGCATTTGTGCTTTTATAGCAGATAAATGTGCAACTGCTGATAAATCCATAACCTCCTGCACAGATCCTTCACAAAGCATTGCTATACCAGTTTGTCTCGCTGCCATAACATCTTGATGATCTCCAAAAATACTTAATGAAGATGTGGCTATAGCTCTTGCTGCAACGTGAACAACACCTGGAAGTCTTTCTCCTACTAGTTTATATAAATTTGGAATCATAAGTAATAATCCTTGAGATGCTGTATATGTAGTCCCAAGAGTTCCTGCTTGCAAAGCTCCATGAAGTGCTCCAGCTGCCCCTGCTTCAGATTGCATTTCAACAACTTTTACAGGTTGACCAAAAATATTTTTTCTTCCTTTAGCTACCCATTCATCAACATGTTCAGCCATAGGAGATGAAGGAGTAATAGGAAATATTGATGCTACTTCAGTAAACATATAAGATATATGGGCAGCTGCTGTATTTCCATCCATTGTCTTCATTTTTCTCATTATCAGTTCCTCACTTTCCTTTCTTCACTATATAATTATTTTTTATCAAATTAAAATTAATATACCTTCATAGTATTTTTATTATTTAGTTAACTATGCAATTATCTTTTATAAAATTTTCTTTATGTTATAATAAAAAAATTATATATAGTTGACTTTTAAAAATTATAGGCATATAATTAAATTATACCTCAAGTAAACGTTTAAATATATGATGTCGCGGGGTGGAGCAGTCGGTAGCTCGTCGGGCTCATAACCCGAAGGTCATAGGTTCAAATCCTATCCCCGCAACCAAAAAAGAAGTTTAAAACATTTAAACTTCTTTTTTTAGTATTAATATAATTCATATATATCTGAAAATTCTATATTTATTTTTTGTACCAATGGTTTACTTTCAGCATCCATTACTTTATTATAAACATCTAATTCTTCATCAATTTTAATATTAGGTAATTTAACAACAAATTCACTGCCTTTAGAAACTTTTTCTAAATATACTTCTCCATCATGTAACTCTACTAATGACTTAACTAAAGCTAATCCTATACCGCTTCCTTCTTTTTTTCTATTAAAGGACTTATCTTCTTGAACAAATCTATTAAATATTTTTTCTCTAATATCCTCTGAAATTCCAATACCATCATCTTTAACCCTAATAAAAACATACTTCTCATCAGCTTCAATAAAAACCGAAATATTGCCATTATTATCAGTAAATTTAATAGCATTAGATAATAAATTTAATATTACCCTTTCCATACTTTCAGGATCACATCGTATTTTTAACTCTTCTATATATGTATCAAAAACTATATTTATATTCTTTGATTCCACATATGGAACAATTGATAATGTAATGTCTTCTACTAAACTTACAATTTCACAATTAATAAATATAAGCTTCATATATCCAGAATCAATTTTAGTCATATCCACAAGATTATTTACTAACCGCAATAGTCTATAACAATTTTGTTTTAATGTATGCTCATATTTATTATAAGCATCACTTAAAGATTTTTCACCATTTTTTTTATTTATATCCAATAATTGAATACAAGAATAAATTATATTAATAGGAGTTTTTATTTCATGAGACAAATTAGCAAAAAATTGACTTTTAGCTTTTTCTATTTCCTTTATTTCTTTATATTTTATTTTTAGTTCATCAAAACCACTTACTTTATTATTTAAACTTATACTTTCCTCAATTTTCCTTATAACTTCTATATATAATCCAATTAATAATATAGTATAAGCAATTAATGTTAACATTTTATTATATTCTAAAATCTTGTCACTATACTTAAAAAATATATCAAAATTAAATATCCTTCTAATTGTAAATATACTAATAGTTGTTATAAATATTGTATATATAAACTTATTTTTTCGTATACATCTTATTGACAATAATATTAGTAGTATAAAATAGTAAATTAATATACTTCCTTGAAAAATATTCCACAAAATTTTATTATTGCTTATTAAAATATAATTTACATTAAATTTCACCTCTATAAATGTAACAACAAAGTTTATTATCATTGCTAAAATAATAGATATTCTCTTATTTTTAAGAATTTTATTGGCATATTTACCTTCATTAAAAATTGCTATTGTAAGTAAAAAAACTCTAAAAACAAAAGTAAATGTTATTAAATGTTGTGTTAATACATTATAGCTATTAATAAAATTCACATAAATATATTCAATTAAAATACTTACATATGATAATGTTAATATAAAAAATTCATTATTTCTATACATATAATAGTATAATATGCAAGTTGGAATAGCTATTATCCCTATAACTATATTAATTGAATTCAAGTCTTCAAGTATAGGCAAACTATTTATACTATTAATGTCTATTATCTGTATTCCTAAGATAGCACACCCTAAAAAAATAATTGTAGTAAATAGCATGTACATAATATGTTTTCTGTTTTTATCTCTATAATCCATTTGTTCACTCTTTAAAATCATATAGCTATAATCTCTTTCCCATCAATATTTATTTCTAATAATAACATAAATTGTCTAATTATGCTACATTTAAATATAGTAATATTTTCAATACTAGCTAATAATAGTTAAGTGAATGTTTTATTGATTTAGATGAAATATTATAATTAGATTACACAAGGAAATATATTTTATCCTATTTTTTCATACTTATTTTACTTTTCCCCCCATATGCTTTTTCCTAAAATTAATACCCCTGATATTGAGCAAAGGCTCTAACCAAGCTAGCTTCTGCATTAATTTTTAATGGTTGAGCAAAAACTTCAAACTTTTCAACATATACTAAATCTTTTAAATTTGTTATGTTTTCTAACAATGCAATATCATTCTTTAAAAGTATCTTATGAATATTGTATGGATGTTTATCAGGAGAAGGAGCATCAATTCCTATCATTTTTATTTTCTTAACTACTAAAAATTCAGCAAATTCCTCACTTATCACTGGATGATCTTCAAAATAATCATCTTGACCAAACTTACTGCTACATCCAGTGTAAAATAAAACTATATCATTTTCCTTAATCTTTTTATAGTATTCTTCCTTTAAATTGATAATATCTTCTCCTACTACGTTAATTAATACACCGTTTCCAATAAATCTGTCCAGCGGATATTCACTTATATATTTGCTATTTTCACACATATGCATAGGTATATCTATATGAGTTCCTACATGCAGTCCTGTACTTATATTATAAGCAGTATAACCGTCCTTTTCCAAATCTGCTGCTTGTTTAATACTAAAACTTTCATCTCCAGGATATACCTTTGTATCATTATCTATTATTTGAGTTAAATCAACATACTTCATAAGTTTATATCTCTCCTTCTAAAAGCTTTTATTTTTTCCTAATTTTACCACATTATTTATTATAAGACAACAATTGACTTTGTTAATATTTACATAAATTTAAAATTATGCTTTATATATATCACTAAAGGGTTTATATTAAAAACTTTTAATATAAACCCTTTAAATATCTATTTTACCCCCGTAGTTCCAAATCCTCCACGATCAGAATTTCCAAAGTTATCAACTTCTTCAAGCTCTATTTCTGGCATTACTTCCATAATTCTAAATTGACCTATTTTATCACCTTTTCTTATCCAAGTACCATTCTTTTCATTGTCTTTTCCTTGTAGGCAATATACTGGCATATGCCATTGATCATTATCTCCTATATATGTATCATCAACAACCCCTACACTGTTTGTTTGAATTATTCCCCATGTTTTAAAAGTTGAACTTCTTGGTGCTAAATGTCCTTCCCATCCTTGTGGTAATTCTAAAGCAAAACCTAACGGTATCATCTCTCTCTCATTTACAGGTACAAACACATCTTTATTGGCATAAACATCAATCCAATTACCTTTGCTTATCTTTTCCAATTTCCTTGCTTCTTCAAAATATTTAATTCTTATCTTCATATTTTAATCCTTTCTTTTGTACTATATTCAAATCCTTTTTTATATAGTATCATATATTTTATTGGGATGATAGGATATAATTACAAACCTATCATCTCATTTATCATTTCCTTATCTTATTAATTACAAGAACAGTTTCTTCCTGATTTTCCTCATCTATTGTAACTTCATTCCATTCCATATATGTCGGTTTCTGAAAAAATCTTCTATCTACAATAGCTATCACTCTATAACTACCTTTTTTCAAATTTACAAAAGTAACTTGGCCTTTTTCATTTGTTAATTTTGATGAAATAAGCCTCGGTGAAATTCCATTTAACATGTACAAATTTATTTTACTAGAAGATATTAACGTTCCATCTTTACTACCTAATTTAGATATAACATTTATCTTCCCTCTAATATCTACATTTTCCTTTTTATTATTTTCTACCGGCTCTACCTCATAACTTTCATAAGTTACTATATTTTCTTCAGTGATATTAGGTACTATCTCTTTATCGTCTATACTTCCATAATCATCATCTATTTTAATTTTCATCTTCACCTCTCCTTTTATCATATATTGACATAATATGCTTAAATCCTAATTTTGTGATAAAAAATTAAAATTCACTATAAAGACAAAAAATGAGGCTTAGTTTTAACCAGCCTCATTTCTAATAATACTATTTATTTTTTCTATATGTTAAATTCATAACTTGATTTAAAATAACACCAACAATTCCTGCTAAACTTAATCCTGAAATACTAACACTGCTTGTTACTCTAATTCCTATAGGAGTACTTAAAATATTTCCTGATAAACCAATAAATAATATGGCTATAATTATTATTATATTTTGAATATTCATCTCAACTTTTTCTCTTTTTATTGTTTGCACTCCAACAATAGCTATCATTGAAAATAGAATCAAACTTATTCCACCCATAACTGGGCTTGGCATAGTTACTATTACTGCTCTAAATTTACCTATAAAGCTTAATAGTATTGCAAATACTGCTGTTATTCTTAATATTGAAGGATCATAATTTTTAGTTATTGCAAGTACTCCTGTATTTTCTCCATAAGTAGTATTTGCTGGTCCTCCAATTAGTCCTGCTGCAAAAGTTGCTAATCCATCTCCTAGCATTGTTCTATTTAAACCTGGATCTTCAATAAAGTTTTTTCCTACTACTTGACCATTGGTTGTTATATCTCCAACATGCTCCATAAATACTGCTAATACTACAGGAACAATTATTAATATAGCTGATAAATCAAACTTAGGAAGAGTAAAATTTGGTACTGCTAGAAGTGCTGCTTCTGATATAGCTCCTGTTTCAACTATTCCCATAGCATATGAAATTCCATATCCTACAACTACTGCTATTAATATTGCTACCTGCTTTAACATTCCTTTGCCATAATGTTTAATTATTAAAGCTAAACCTAAAGTTACAGCTGCTATTAAAACATTTCTTATTGCTCCTGTTTCTCCGCCTAACAATCCATTAACTCCAGCATTTTTTAATGCATCTGGAATTAAATTAAGTCCTATAACCATTATCATTGGTCCTACCACTTGTGCTGGTAATACTTTTCTAATTTTATCTACACCAATCTTCTTAATTATAAAAGATAATATTACATAAATTAGCCCTACTGTTACAATTCCACCTTGTGCATATCTTAAATCTCCATATTCTTTTGCCACCACTTGAATTACTGGAATAAATGCAAAAGATGATCCTAAGAATACTGGAACCTTTCCTTTTGTACAAAGATGAAATATTAATGTTCCAAGCCCTGCTGAAAACAATGCTACTGCTGGATCTAACCCTGTTAATAAAGGTACTAATACTGTTGCTCCAAACATTGCAATAAGATGCTGAAACCCTAATATGCCCTTAAAAAATCCGTTTCCAACTTTCGCTTTCTTTAAATCCTTACTTATTTCTTCTGTAAATTGCACCATATGTGGTCACTCTCCTCTTAATTTAATATAACAATGTTACTTGTCTTAACTAGCTAAAAGCCAATTTTCTTAAGGAGAAACTCTATTTCTCCCTTTATAGCCTCTCTGGACTATTATTAAAGGTATTTACATCAAAAAAGCTCCTTACCTGGTCGGTAAGAAGCTATAGATATCACAAAAAAACATAGAATACCACTATATGCTACTTTCCGACCTCTCTGGATCGCTTTAAAGATAAATCTTAAACTAATTATACATAGATGCTTTACTTTTTGCAATGCTAAATCACATATTTTTCTACTTTATTTTAATATTATTCGGAAATACTATAAATATGATTAATTTAATTTTTTACTTCCTATATTTTGAAAGGAGACTTTTTTATGTGTAATTTTTTTAAAAAAACATCATTTTTCTTGTTGTTTCTAATGTTGATTGCTCCTTTTTTTAAGGTGAGATGTGAAGAATGTTCCCTAGAAGAAGAAAGTAAGAAAACCGTCTATCTTACCTTCGATGACGGTCCTGGAGGTAAAGTAACCCAAGAAGTCTTGGACACTTTACAAAAAGAAAATGTTCCTGCAACTTTTTTTATAATTGGTAATCAAGTCTGCGGACAAGAAAATATTATCTTACGAATGAAAAATGAAGGTCACAGCTTAGGACTACATAGTTTTTCTCATGATAGAAATATTTTGTATAGAAGTAATGGTGATTTCATTAATGAAATGAAAAAATGTCAAGATGAATTATTTAGGGTTACAGGGGATTACTACACTATTTTAAGATTTCCCTTTGGTAGCAATAATAGTACCTATAAATTAACTAAAACCATGGTTGATTGTGTACATCAAAACGGCTTCACTATTTACGATTGGACTCAAGATACATTAGATGGCGCTAACCCTAATTCTCCTCCTGAACAAATTTTAAATAGAGCTATTTCTACTAAAGATACGGTGGTAATTTTAATGCATACTTCAAATATTAATATTAATTCTGCCAAAGCTCTTCCTAGTATAATTAAGTATTATAAATCTCAAGGATATATATTTAAAAAAATAACTTCTCATACTGATGAAATTTATAAAATAACAAGACCCAACTGTTAGTTTAATGATGAGTGATGAATTAATAAATAAACTTTCTTAAATAGAGTTTAGAAAATATTATTTATCAGAAACTTTTTAAGTTTCATTATTAATTCATCATTAATTCATTATTAACTAAATTGTGACAATTTAACTAATTGAATTAACGCAGCTACATTCACTGTTTAATTTCTTAAAGGACTTTAGTACCATGAAATAAAAGGCTATAACTAAAAGTATTCCTTTCACCACACTAGAAAGACTTATACTCCACCAGACTCCATCTACACCTAAAGCTAAGCTACTTGCAAGAATTAAGGCTGCTGGCACTCTTAATCCTGTAAAAATTGTACTTATAACAGATGGAATCATAGTTTTTCCAACGCCAAAGAATGCTCCAGTAGTAGTTATTTCTAAACACATAAATACCTGTGAATATCCTAGTATCCTTAAATAATCTGCTCCCTGCTTTATTACTTCAGGTTCATTTATAAATAAGGAGAATAACCATTCACCACCAAATATCAACAATCCAGTAGCAAATATTCCAAGAATAGATGATAGCATTAATGTTTTCTTGTAACCTTCTTTTACTCTTTCATATTGACCTGCTCCATAATTTTGTCCTACAAAAGCTGTTAAAGCAGCTGAAAAACCATCTGCTGTCATCCATGAAATTGATTCTATTTGTGAACCTACCTTCTGTACTGCTATAGGTGTTGCTCCCCATTCTGCAATTATTCTGCCTATTAGCATTGCAAAAAATGAAAATAAACAATTTTGTGTTGCTGAAGGAGTTCCCCACTTAATAATTTCTTTAGCACTATTTTTTTCTAAATATTTAAAGCTCTTTCTATTTATCCTATAACCCATTTTATAAAATACATAAATAAATATTAATGTTACCATAACTTGTGACAATACTGTTGCAAATGCTGCACCTTTTACTCCCATTGCTTTAAAAGGACCAATACCAAATATCATCACAGGATCTAATACTATATTTATAATTAAGCCTATTGTATTTACTTTAAAGGGAAGTTTGCTATTACCTGAAGCAGTTATTATCCCTGTAAATTGAGGATTCAAAAAAGCACAAATCATCCCTAATGATACAATTACCAAATAGTTTGTTGCCATAGATATTATTTCTTTATCTCCTAATTTAAAAAATTCAATTAATACATCCTTAAAAATAAGTAAAAATGCTGTATATGCTATTGCAATTATACTACACATAAAAATACTTGTATGTATATATATGTCCTTCTTATTCTCATCTTTTTTTCCTATAGCTTGAGAAACCCCTACTTGTGCTCCAGTTTTTGTAATCATAACTAAAGAATTGCCAAACCAAGTAAAAAAGCTTGCAGTACCTACTGCTGCAACTGCTGCACTTCCAACCTTACCAATCCACATCATATCCACTAAGCTATACGCCATTTGAATAAAAGATGTACCTAAGATTGGTATTGATAGTGTTAATAATGTTTTAAATATATCACCTTTCACCAAATCAACAGTTTTTTTCATAAGCTCCTCCTTTATTTTTTTACAAAAGAAAAAGACGAAGTTCGCCTTTTTATTAGGTATTTATCTAATTATCCTCTTCTTTTGAAACTCTCTTTTTATCATCTAATATTATTTTTACTAAGGCTGTTGATGCTGCAACTAAAGCCGCCAGTTTCAAACTTTTTTTTAATTTCATTTTATGTTTCACCTCACCTATATAATATTAAATACTCTTTCACAATTATACTCTTTTATTCTTATAGAGTAAATTATTTAAATTGATTTAATTGAGTATTATATTCATATCCTGCTTTTGATAGCTTCTTAATCAATTCATCTTTATCTATATCTGCATCCTCACAATACTGGTCTAAACTATCATAAAAATCTCTTAACTTCATATTTACAATACTAACTAATATATTAGAATCCATATCTAATAAACTACTCATAAATTTTTCCTCCTATATCTAATTATATATTAATAAAAGCTGCCAAAAAAGGCAGCTTCCACCATTATACTAGAATTACTAAGCTTAGCTTCATTTTATTTTTCCTTACCTACTGAATTAACTTCTGGTACTCTAGCAGCATCATTTTTTTTATGCCCTTTATAACGCTCATGTTCCCAACTTGCTCTTTGATCTTTCTTTGCCATAATACCACCTCCAATAATAGTATTGATATTATGGATATTTTTATTCTAAAGGATTTTCTGGATCTAAGAATGAATATTTCTCTCCATCCTTTTCCCATCCTAAAATTGAATTCATATTTACATTTGTTGCTGACTTAAATATTGATTTATCTACATCTTTAAAATTCTTCTTTAATTCAGCTATCATATCCTTTATTTCATGTCTCTTATTACCAATCTTCTCTGCTGCAACCATGCATGCACAGTTTAATGGCCAAAGACCTGTATATCTGATAAATCTCTTTATATACTCTTCTTCCACAAGATAAAGTGGTCTTATAAGTTCTATTCCTTCAAAATTATCTGCTTGAAGTTTTGGTAGCATGGTTTTGAAATTACCTGCATATAAAACATTTAGCATAGTAGTTTCTATTACATCATTATAATGATGTCCAAGAGCTAACTTGTTACATCCAAGTTCTCTTGCCTTATTATATAATGACCCTCTTCTCATTCTTGCACATAAATAACAAGGATAATCTTTTGCCTTTTCATCAATAATTTCAAAAATTCTTGATTCATATATATGTACAGGAATATTTAAGTGTTGGCAGTTTTCCTCTAATAGTTCTCTTATTTGAGGATGATATCCTGGATCCATAGCTATGAACTCTAGTTCAAATTTTGTTTGTCCATGCTTTTGAAGTTCTTGGAATAACTTTGCCATAAGAAGCGAATCTTTTCCTCCAGAAATAGCTACTGCTATTTTGTCTCCTTCCTCCACTAACTTATACTCTTTTATTGCTTTAATAAATTTAGACCATATAGGTTTTCTATATTTCTTTACAAGACTTCTTTCAATTTCTTCAAGAGTCTTCTTTTCCTCTTCTGGTACTATTCTTGGGCATCCTTGTCCTGCTATACCGCTCATACTATCACCTCATATTTAACTTATGTTTAACTTTTTATCTTAAAAATCCTTTAATTCACTAACTTAAATTATTTTACTTAATTTATTTCATAAAAGCAACTCTATAATTATTGGTGAACATCACCATCTCTTTCAATATTCATAAGCTCCTGCTATATATTTAATATATCTAAGCTTAATTCAATTTCTTTAATATCATTTTCTTCATCTTTTCCCATTAATATATTATAAAAATCATCACAACTTATTATTTTACATCCCATTTTTTTTGCTTTTATAAGCTTTCCGCCAGGCTTCTCTCCAACAATTAATAGAGTTGTTCTACTAGTAACAGTACTTTCAACTTTTGCTCTGCAGTTTCTTGCAAATTGAGCTAACTCCCACCTTACTGTAAAACCTCTTCCGGTAAAAACCACAACTTCATTCTCTAATGTTTTTCTGCCTTCATCATAATTAAAATTTCTAGAATCTACTCTATCAATCATTACTTCTGTCATTCCTCTTAGTTTATTTTAATATATTTATATATTATCTAAATATATTTATAAAAGCAAAATTTAATTTATTTCTGGCAATACTTTTAAAAATAAAGGAGCTTTGTTTACAGCTCCTTTTAACTATCCTAAATATTCCATATATTTGAGAATATATTTATCTTTATTCTTCATAGTTTCCTTTATTTTATTTTTTTGAAAATTACTTATAAAACCTTCATCATATAAAAAATTAAAATAATGACTAAGAGCATAAATTTGTGCTTTTATGCTACTTACACTGGTGGCACAAGTAGAAATAAACCATTCTCCTAAATACCTATCAACCATCATATTATCAATTTTCTTAAGTTCTTCTTCACTTTCATAACATAAAAAATCACATATAAACAACTCTATATTTCTACAATATAAAAGAGCTGTTTTTTCCTTAAGTCTCTTTTCTTCAATAAGATACTTGGCAAATTTATTAATATGTTCTTCTGCAAAATAATATAGTTCATCTTCCTTATCATTAATTATGTTCATAAATTTATGAATTATATTTTCATCTTTGCCATATAACTCCTTACATTCTTTATATTTTTCAAGTACATCTCTTTTTTCGTGTTTTGCTTGCTTCACAAATTTTTCCACATTATTCATATGGAAGTTAGATTCTTTATTTTCTTTTATCTTTTCACCATACATCTTTAATAGTTCTAAACCTAACTTAGTTAAGTTATGACCTATTTCATCATTAAAAACATTGGCAGCTTTTTCAAAAAAATCATTACTTTCCTTAAGACCGCATATTATTTCTTCAATTAAAAATGTTCCTAAATATGTTGGTGCTAACAATCCTAAATAATATGAAAATACTGTAGTAAAATAAATATCAAAATACACTCTTATTTCTGTACCCATTATAAAAGCACCTACATTATCACCCATAAGTACCTGTGCAAACTTTATAGTTTCTAAAATATTCTTATCTTCTGTAAGTTGGTCTATATTTTCAATAAAATTATTGGCAAAAGGTAATAATTCATCTATAAACCTATTAAAATCCTCTTCTTTTATGTCATTATTTAAAAATTCTATTATCTGCTTTCTTGTTGCTTTCTTTTGAACATTATTAATATTATTTATATTTCTCATGGTTATGTTAATGGTTGCTTGGAAAATCCTATTTAATTTCTCCTTATTCGACAACATCTTAAAATCTATATAGCTTCCACTCACTTGAAAACATTTACAGTTTATTGCTCTTATTTCTTCAATAATATTTAGTTCCTGACATAATTGAACTAGATAATTTACATAATACAAACTTTGAATTGTAAACTTTCTAACTACACTATCACTAATAGTTAAAATTTTTTCACATTGATTTTGAAATATTATTGAAGGATTAGCTACATTCATCAACATATCTATATCATTAATAATAGGATGTTCCTCTAAACTACAATATTGAAATTCTACATGAAGATTTAAGTTATTATCCTTTACATCATAAAGTAATACAGGTAAAATTACATAATTGCCTGGAAACCTTTGTTGAACTATACTATTAATTAAATAATTTGGAGTTATATATGTTTCATTTATCATAGAAGAAAAGAGCCAGTTTCTAAAAATTTCATCCTTTATTTTTAATAATTCTTTCTTTTCTTTGTTTTTTAGAAGATCATACTGTTCTTTAAATTCATTAATAAAATCTAAAAATAATTCCTCTATATAAGCATTATTTTTTATATATTCAATTACCCCTGATTTCATAAATTTAACTCCTTTTGTAAGATTATTATTTTACTAATTATTATTACCAAAGTTAAATAATATAAATCATAAAGATAATTACAATCTCAAAAATTTTCCACTTCTAATTTCTTTTATGAAAATATCTAAATCTGGTATTTGCTTTTCTATTGCTTCTGCTATTACTTTCTCATTATCATATTTTACCCTTCTGAAGTTTACTCCAAAAGAAGCCTTCTCCTTAAAGCCATATTCCCCTTCAAGTATTACATAAGAAGCCATTGGTATATTATCATAAGGACATCCTACACTCCCTACATTAAACAATATCTTTCCATCCTCAAGATAGTCAATAAACGCACCATGAATATCTCCATATCCAACAATATCAGATTTAATCCCCTCATTATCTAGCCTGCTGATTTTAGGAATATCAAACATTTTTAACTTTTCTTCAATTTCAAGATTAGGATACATTCTTAAATACACATCTTCACTATGAGCATGAAATAACCTAACAAATCTTCCACTTAAATAAAATCCTACAGATTCTGGTAAACCTCTTAAGTATTGTAGTCTCTCATCACCTATCCTATCTAAATACCACTTATTTCTTTCCTCCATTTTATGAGAAAGAAACTTATCCCAATTTCCAGCCACTACAATATCACATTTATATCTACAAAAATCTATAACTCTTTTACAGCTTGGGCCCTTACCAACTAAGTCCCCTAGACATATTATCTTATCTATATCATTTTTCTTTATATCATCAAATACAGCTTCTAAAGCTGGCATATTTCCGTGAATATCAGATATTATTGCTATTTTACTCAATTTATACTCCTCCCCAAAATATATTTTTAAATATATAATTATTGTTTAGTTTTTATATCTATCATTTGTTCAACTACTCCATATAATTCCTCATTAAATATAGATAACTTATCATATAATTCTGTTATATCCTTTTCTGCTTTTAAAGAAAATTCTTTTCTTTTTTCAATATCATCTAACCCTAAATTTGCAAGCTTCATCATCTCACTATCAACTACACATATATTCTTTAAAGCTCTTATATTTTCCTTATCAAAAGTATCTTCTAAAGCTCTCTTTAATTCACCTTCTTTTATATTAGCAAGAGTGATATTAAATTCATCTATAGTCTTATTAATCCATTTTATATCATCACTTTTTATATACGCATCATTGCTATTATAGAATCCATTTCCTTTTTCATCTTCTTTGAATGCCCCACTTATTATATCTTCAATTATCCTATTAATCTTTGAGTAATAGCTCATAAATATTATTTCTATCTTAGTAAACTCATAACCTTTATATGCTGAATCTCCTTCCGTAAATAAATTATCTCTTAATTCATCAACTATATCACTATCTATAGTTAAAAAACCTGTACTAAAATTTCCTGATTCAGCTCCTATAAAAGCAGCCCTTTCTGTCATTATTATCTTACTATTTTTATCTAAATTAAAGCTACTATTTATTTTATTGATTCTTTTTATATTTTCACCTTTTATAGTATCAATATCAGATATTACTGTTATTTTCCCCTTTAAAGACTTTAATGAATCCATAAGCTGAATATTTCTCTGACCCTTGCCAAAAGCCATTATGTAAATTTCTTTGGCTTCCTGTAACTTACCTAATATGTATTTATAGCAACATTCATCACTAGACTGTACAACTTTATAGTAATCACTTATATTTGTTTCAAAAATCATATTTTTGACCCCTTTCTTTTTTGCTTTTAAAAATATTGTATTACTTTTTGTAAAAACTATCTATATTTTTATAAATATCATTTATTACCTAATTTTTTTATTTATTTTACTGTTCATTTCAACTAAAATATTATACATAAAAATAAAAAGAGGTAATTAAAGATGAAAATTGAAAAAAAAAGCTCTAATGCTTCATTGATTTGTCCAATTTGTGGCGATACAATGAAGGATTTCAATTATGCATATGATAATAAGCAATATGGTAAAAATTATTACAAATGTGACACATGTGGTCATAAAGAATGCATTGTCAAATAATTTTTTCATAAAAACCAGGGATAAAATTCATTAAGAACTTTTATCCCCTTTTCTTTTTATAACCTTATGGACTGTTCAAAATCAAAAAAGTTATATGGATCATATTTCTCTTTGATTTTTCTTAATTTTTCTTTAAACGGACCATAATATTCATCTTCATAACTATCTAATTCCTTTAAAGGGAAATTAATAAATGAACCTTTAGTCATCGTCTTTAATAGCCTAAACTTTTCCAACATCCATTTTTTATTTTCTGGAGCATACTTTTGCTCTTCCCATAATACTTGGAAGCCCATTATTGCTTCAGCATCTCTATAGTAAAAACTAGTATTCTCTTTAGGTATTTCTTTTATTACTCCTCCTAGCCCATAAAAAGACACTGCTGCATATTCAGCTGACTTAGGTATATCTGAAATAACATCCACCATCTTAATTATTTCCTCTTCACTATAATCATCATATACAAATCTTCCAGATGACTTATATTTTTCATACTCTGGATGACTATCTTGAATTTTTCTATTGGCTTCAAGAACAGTAATATATTCCAGATTAAAATCACTATTTATTCCTATATCTTTAAATGGTTTTAAAGCTTCCATAGTCTCTTTTTCATTACCATAAAACAGCCCTGTAATTTTTATCCCAGTACCTTTATGCATGGAATTATATATGGCAGTTTTTAAATTAAGCCTTATATCTAAGCTCTTAAATTCCTTTTGCCAAAGCTTAAATATTAGAACCTTTTCATCAATAGTTAAATTAGGATAATCTATATTTATCAAGGTAGCCTTATTAATTTTATGAGGAAGTTTAAATTTCATAGCAGTAACAATACCAAAATTCCCTCCACCACATCCTCTAAGTGCCCAGAACAAATCACTATTAACCTTTTTATCAGATAATATTTTTTCTCCTTTATAATTAATGAGCTCCACTTGTAAAAGGCTATCAATCCCTAATCCTAAAAGCCTACTAGAATATCCCCAACCTCCACCTAAGGTAAAACCAACTACCCCGACTGTTGGACATCCTCCTCCTGGAAATGGATAGCCGGCACCACAAACAGCTTCATAAAGTTCTCTATTTCTTACTCCACCTTCTATGGTAACTGTTCTTTCTTCTTCATTTATGTATATTTTATTCATTAAGCTTATATCTATTACTAAGATATCATTACCATTGGAAAGTCCCTCATAATGATGTCTTCCGCTTCTTATCCTAAAAGGTAATTTTTCTCTTGCTGCAAAGGCCATAGCCTCTATTATTTCATCCTCATTTTTACAAAAAACTATTGCTAACGGATATTTTTCTACTCCTCTATTCCAGCCTTGCCTTTCTTCTTCATAAGCAAAATCATCTTTGGTAATGACTTTTCCTTTTAATTTTGCAAAATCCACCTTCATTCTCCCACCTGCTTTACCTTTAGATTTCTTATAAAAAAAGCCTCCTGAAAATGGCTGCAATCTTTCCTCTACTGCAGCCATTTAAATTTGGCTTAATTCATAACTATTTAGCGTAATTTTTTAAGATTTCTACTATTATATCTGTACATATATCCATGCCTTCAACAGTTATATGTTCATACTCACCATGATAAGCAAATCCACCTGTACCTAAGTTAGGACAAGGTAATCCCATATAGCTTAATGTAGCTCCATCAGTACCACCTCTTATTGGCTCAATTATTGGCGTTACATTTAAAGTCTTCATAGCAGCTATAGCATTATCTATTAAATGCATACATGGCTTAACATGTTCTGCCATATTCTTATATTGATCTGATATAGTAATTTTTACTGTGCCTTCTCCATATTTTTCATTGATTAACTTTTCAGCTAATAATAATGTTGCTTTTTTGGCTTCTAGCTTGCTATTATCATGATCTCTTAAAATATAGCTCATTTTAGCATAATCAGTATTACCATTAAAACTCTCCAAATAATAGAATCCTTCATAACCTTCAGTATGTTCAGGTTTTTCACATGATGGAAGCATTCCATTTAACTCTATACCTACGTTTACTGCATTAATCATGGTATTTTTTGCACTTCCAGGATGCACAGAAACACCATGTATTTCTATTTCTGCTACCGAAGCATTAAAGTTCTCATAAGAAATCTCACCTTCCATACCTCCATCTATTGTATAAGCAAAGTCTGCTCCAAAGTTCTTCACATCAAAATGAGCAGCACCTCTACCAACTTCCTCATCTGGTGTAAAGCCTACACATATCTTTCCATGAGGTATATTTTCATTAAGTATTCTTTCACAAGCTGTAAGTATTTCTGCTATACCAGCCTTATCATCTGCCCCTAAAAGTGTATTTCCATCTGTTGTTATAAGTGTTCTTCCCTTTAATTCTTTTAAATGCGGAAATTTACTAACTGATATAACAGTGCCATTTAATAAAGTAATATCTTCACCGTTATAATTTTCTACTATTTGTGGATTTACATTTTCTCCTGGAGCCGCTGGTGCAGTATCAAGGTGTGCTATAAGCCCTATTGCTTTTCTATCTTCATATCCTTCAGTTGCTGGAATATATCCATATACATAGCACTTATCATCAACTCTTACGTCTTTTAATCCTAATTCTTTCATTTCTTCCACCAACATATGTGCTAAATCAAATTGTCTCATTGTTGATGGCACAGTTTGAGATTTTGGATCAGACACAGTATAAACCTTAACGTATTTTAACAATCTTTCATATGCTTTCATAATCAATCTCTCCTTAACTATATTCTAGCTGCAAAGTTGAATTATTGCTTCAGTAAATATCTTAGCACTTAAAATCAATTCATCTACTACGGCAAATTCATCATCACCATGCATATTATTATCAGTTCCTGGCATTGTGCATCCAAATGCCACACCATTTTTTAAATTATGGACATATGTTCCTCCTCCAATGGCAAGACACTCTCCCTTTTGACCGCTATATTTTTCATAACATCTTAAGAGTGTTTGAACAAATTCTGAATTTTCATCAACATGATGTCCTGGTAAAACTTCACATGGCTCTAAAATGATACCATTATCATTTAATTTTTTTGCCACAACATCTCTTAAATTTTTATTAGTAGCACAAAGTGGTGCTCTACAATCAAAAGTTCCTTTTAAGGAAGTCATATTATATTCAAAGATAGTAAATGATAAAGTAAGTTCTCCTGATACTTCATCACTCATATTAACGCCTAAGGCTTTACCTTTATAATCTCCATGTGGAAATAATTTATTTACAGCACATAATCTTTTAAATCCTTCACTTTCTGCAAAAGGTATTTCACATAATAATTCAAGCATAGCAGTAAGTGCATTATTACCACTTTCAGGATAAGCTGCATGTGCTCCTGTACCTCTTATATTAATTACACATTTATTATCTTCTTCTGTAATTTTATATGTTATACCTAAAGGTAAAAATTTTCTTTCACAATAGCCTAAAAGCTCATTGTAACTTATACCTTCTATCACTGCAGAAGCTCTGTCTGGAATAACATTCACCTTTACTCCTGAATTTATAGAAACTATTCTTGGAAGCTTTTTATCTTCTTCAAATTCTGCTATAAATTTTGGCTTAAAACTTCCCTTTTCAACATTTATAAGCGGAAAATCTGCATCTGGAGAAAAAGTCATAGGTGCTTCTTCTTCTCTATCATAATAATACTTTATATCTGAACTTCCACACTCTTCATCAGTTCCAAGAATAAGCCTCACATTCTTATTTAAATGAATATTTAAATCCTTTACTGCCTTCATAGCATATAAGGCTGTTACCGCAGGCCCCTTATCATCAGAAGCACCTCTTCCATAAAGCCTTCCATCCTTTATTATAGGTTCAAAAGGCTTTGTTACTGTCCATTCATCACTTACTGGTACTACATCTAAGTGTGCTAAAATATCTAATGCCTTTTCTTTTTCATTAAAGTCTACTGCTCCTACATAATTTTCATAATTTTTAGTGACAAATCCCATAGAAGCTGCCATACTTAATGCTTCTTCTAAAACCTTAGCAGGTCCTTCACCAAAAGGCATCCCATCTTTAGCTTCACCTTTATCACTCCTTATTTTTATAAGCTTAAATATATCATTAATCATTTCATCCTTATGGATATTGAAATATTCTTCAATTTTATCTTTATACACCTTATGCCCTCTCTTTCTAAATAAAATTATATTACTATTTTAATACTTTATTATTCTTATTTCTATAACTATCCTAAAGATTCTTTCTTAAAGGGAAAGTTTATATTTCATTATTTTCCCATAACTAAAAACACTCTTATTATATCGACATTTATTTATCTACTTTTTATTTTTTAACACTTTTTCTCTTTTTATTGCATAATATTATCTTGTACAATATTTATTAATGAAAGGATATATATCATGTACTTTTATAGAAAAGACGATTGTATAAAATGTAATGATTGTATGAATGATCCTTGTGATGCTTCTTGTAACACAGCCTGTAATCCAAAAGTAAATTGTTATGAATCTTATAAAGTATTTGCTCCCAATATATATGCAAAACCTTATATTACTTTACAGCCTTATGAACATTTATTTAATTTAAGTGATGCTTTTTATGCTGGCACTATTTTTAAAGATCTTTATAGCCCTTATTGCGATGTAAAATATGTTAAGGGGGTTAAATGATGGATAGAGAAGATTTATTAAATAATATTAGAAAAATGTTATTTTATTGTGTTGATTTAAATCTTTATACTGACAGTTTCCCATGTTGCGAAAAATCCACTGAAGATTATGAAATAATGTCTTCAAAATTAAAAAAAGCAATTTATGAATACGAACAACAATATGGTCCTTTAATTAATTTCGGATTAGCTTATATGCAAAATCCTAAAGCTTGGATAGATACCCCTTGGCCATGGGAAAAATGTAAGGATGGTGAATAATATATGTGGTGCTATGTAAAAACTCTTCAATATCCTGTTAATTTAAAATGTTCAGATTTAAGTATGGCAAAACTTCTTATTACTCAATTTGGTGGCCCTGATGGGGAGCTATCAGCAGCTCTAAGATATTTAAGCCAAAGATTTTCTATGCCTACCAATAAATCTAAAGGTATGCTAAATGATATTGGCACAGAAGAAATGGCCCACGTTGAAATAATTGCCACAATGGTTCATCAAATAATGGAAAACTCTACAATAGATGAAATAAAAAAAGCAGGTCTTGCTGGCCATTATGCAGATCATGGTAAAGGTGTGTATCCTACAGATGCTACAGGTAATCCTTGGAGTGCTACCTTTTTTCAATCTAAAGGTGATGTAATAGCTGATTTACATGAAAATTTAGCTGCAGAACAAAAAGCTCGAGCAACATATGAATGGCTTTTAAATTTAACAGATGATTACGAAATCAAAAAAATTCTGGGATTCTTAAGAGAAAGAGAAGTAGTTCATTATCAAAGATTTGGTGAAACACTAATGCACGTACAAGAGAATCTCTCTCATAAAAATCCAAATTGTAAATAAAACAAACTAGCTATCACAGATAGCTAGTTTTTATGTTATATATTTCAAAATATGATAATAATAAGAATATCAAATATTATAACTAAAATATATTAGAAATCAAAATTGGTATGGCAAAAAATATCAATGCTTTTAATATATTATCTTTTACAAGATTTACCCTCATATTAAACTTTCCCCTTAAGCTAAAATTCCACCTCTTTATTTCTATTGTCTATTATAATATTCAATTCCATCAGATGGCTTAAAATATGTTCTTATATATCCATCTTTTGATACAAAGACAATTTCATTATTCTCTGCATCATAATATATATCATCTCCGTCTTCTGCTTCCTGCTTATGTTTAGAAGAAGCTGAAGTTACTACTTCATTAGCCCCCTCTAAATAATCTTCTTTTGTTGTATAACCAAATTCACCACCATGCTTTAAGAAATGCTCCTCCCATAAATTATCATTACGGAATTCTAAAACACCATCTGCTTTTTGGCTTTGTAGCACACTTCCTATGTTTAAGGCATCAAAATTTATATTAAATACCTTACCTATAAATGATAAAAGAAGTACTACTGCCACTATAATAATATTTCTAAATTTTTTACTTTTATTCTTACTGTTAATCCTTTGGATATTAGTCTCTTTTATACTCTCTTTTTCATTATTATTTATATTGTTATTTTTCTTTCTACATTCACTACATCTCTTTGGCAGATTAATACCCTTATCATTATAAAATTTTATTTCTGAATCTGTCAGTGTAAATTCCTCTCCACATTGTTTACACTTTCTTTTATCCACTATGTACCTCCACTTATCTTCATTTTTTACATTAATCATATATTTTCTTAACAAATTTTCAACTAAAACTAGTACATCTTTTTATTAAAAGCAATAAAAATCCCCTCTTAGATTTACTATCTATACAGCAAAAATACCTAAATCATTCCACATTAATTTTTCAGAATTTGATTTTATACCATCAAAATTATCTATAAAATCTTTGTAATGCATTGCTCCAAGTTTTTCATATAGAGTTTTAGCCCTATCATTTCCTTTAACAATACATATACTCATATTTTTATATCCAGCATCTAAGGCATATTTTCCTACAGTATTTATTAAACTTGTACCAACACCTTTTCCTCTAGCAACTTCTGCTACATGTAAAGAATCTAAATACCAACATTTCACTTCAGTATCATCTACCTTAGATGCAACAAAGCCTAAAAAGTCATGTTCTTCATAGGCAACAAATATTTGCTGTCCTCTTATACATAAATATTCTGACCATTTTTTACTTATATTTTCAACTGTTAAATTATCTAAATAATTTTGAGAAAGTATTCCACTATATGTTTTTCTCCAATTTTCAATATACAGTGTACTAATTTTTAATATATCACTATCATTTGCTTTTCTAATTATCATAAAAAACCTCTTTTCAAAAATATTCTTTTTTCCAATTATAGCTAGTACATATACTAAATTTGCTTTTTCATCAAACACTCTCAACCCACTTTATATAAATTAATTTGGCTGTCTCAATCAATGTATCACTTACAATAGTGGTACTGGTAGCTTCATTAATATCAGATGTTTTTTTCATTAACTCTTTAAATTTCTTAGCAAACTTATCAGCAGAATTTATGAGCTTTTCTTCACTTGGATCAAGCATCCCTCTAATAAACATGGCATGCTCCATGAAGATTTCATTCCAAAATCTCTCTACTTTTTTAATTTTATATTGCTCTATATCAATATTATTTTCAAGATCTTTTATATTCTGCTGGTACTTTTTAGCCTCTTCTATTATATGTTCAAGCCTCATAGGGTAATTAGAAGTAAATAGCTTACAGCTAATCACTTCTTCTAAAACCTTCTCTTTAAAGCATATTAACTTGTCTAGCATCTTTATAGCCCTGCAATTTAAATTCTTTACACAATCTGAAGTCTTCACATCAGCTATTTTCTTATTTTTACATTGAAGATGACTTTCCATTAAAGTTATCTTGCAATTAATCTCTAAGCCTGTATAATACTTTGTTTTCTTTTCAGCTTCTAAAAACAATAAGTGCTCTTTCATTATCCTTCCCCAAAAAAGATGTAGTTCCAGTGACTGCATGACATATTCTTCTCTACTTATCATATTTTTGCTCCATATAAGTTTTTTATATTATGCTATAAAAAATTTAATTCTATTACTTACCTTGCTCTTCCATCAGCCATCTGGTAATTTTCCTCTAGCAAAAAAGAGCTAGCTATGAGCACTAACTCTTTTTAAAAACATTCTCCACTATCTTTTAAATGTCACTTCTTTTTCTTCATTCATATTTATATAGGACTTGCTTGGTATAGTTTTAGCAATTACTCTTCCTTCTCTTATAGAATATAAGACTTCCGCTCTTCTTCTAACGGCATCATATCCGCTTTCAGCATTTAGTAATATTAAATTCCCTGGCTTGCCTATTTCAATTCCATATTTATCTTCTATATTTAATGTTCTTGCACTATTAGTTGAGATAAATTTTAATGATTCATTTATATCATCATAACCCATCATCTGACATACATGTAAACCAAAATGAACTACTTCTAACATATTTCCTGTTCCCATTGGATACCATGGATCAAATATATCATCATGACCAAAGCATACATTAATTCCTGCTTCATTTAATTCTTTAACTCTTGTTATTCCTCTTCTCTTTGGATATGTATCAAATCTTCCTTGTAAATGTGTATTTACTAAAGGATTAGACACAAAGTTTATTCCTGACATCTTTAATAATCTAAAAAGTTTATATGTATATGCATTGTTATATGAACCCATAGCAGTAGTATGGCTTGCTGTTACTTTATTCTTTAAACCACTTTCTAAAGCTCTTGTTGCTACAACTTCTAAAAATCTTGATTGCTCATCATCTATTTCATCACAATGAACATCCACTAATACATCATACTTTTTAGCTAATTCAAAAATCTTATTTATAGATTCTACCCCATATTCTCTTGTAAACTCAAAGTGTGGTATAGCTCCAATAACATCTGCTCCTAATTTTATAGCCTCTTCAACTAATTCTAACCCATTAGGATATGAAAGAATTCCTTCTTGTGGGAAAGCAACTATTTGTAAAGTAACATAATCCTTAACTTCTTCTCTTACTTCTACCATTGCTTTTAATGCAACTAAACTCTCATCAGTCACATCCACATGAGTTCTAATAAATTGAATTCCATTTGCAACTTGCCATTCAATAGCTTTTTTAGCTCTATTTTTAACATCTTCTTTTGTTAAAAACTCTTTTCTTTGAGACCATCTTTCAATTCCTTCAAAAAGCGTACCACTTTTATTCCACTCTGGCTCTCCAGCTGTTAATGTAGTATCTAAATGAATATGTGGTTCTATAAAAGGAGCTGAAGCTAATGCTCCATTTCCTTCTATAATTTCTTCACCTTCCTTAGCTTGAATTTCTTCAGCTATTGCTTCAAATTTTCCATCTGTTATTCTTATATCAAATAATCCATCTCTATCTAAAAGTCTTACTTTCTTAATTAACATAATATTATCACCTTATCTGTTAGTTATTTTTGTTCCTATTACATAAACTAAAATTGTTGTTACTATTGCATTTAATGCTATAACTCCTACCGACACAACATTAGCCACTATAAATCCTACTAAAAATGCTACTATTGCAATCCAATTTATATTTTTAAATTTTGTATTATCCATAGTATCATATTTTCTTTTCTTTACAAAGAAGTAATCTGCTATTATTATTCCACCTACTGGAGGAAGCATTGAATTTAGAAAAGTTAAGAATGCTGTAAAATTATTATTTAGCCATATTGAGCCTACTGTTCCAATTAATCCACATGCTATTACTAATTTCTTTTTAGGAAGCTTTGTTATATTTGAAAGTCCTAATGCTGATGTATATAAAGCATTATCATTAGTTGTCCATATATTTAATCCTAAAACCAATATTGCAGGTATTACTAATCCTTGAGAGAACATTACATCTGCTATATCAGAATTTCCTGTAACCATTGCTCCTACAGCTCCAAATAAGAACATCAATGAATTTCCTATAAAGAATGCTACAACTGTAGTTGATACTGCAACTTTTTTATTTTTTGAGAATCTAGCAAAGTCTGGTGTTGCTGTTCCTCCACTTATAAATGAACCTACACATAAAGTTACCGCCGTTACTAATGCCATTTTAGTAGTTGGTTCTATGTTCATTAATCCTTGAACTCCACCTACTGAACTTGTTGCCATTGCTACTGATGTACTACCTAATACTGCTATTGCTGGAACAGCTATAGCACTTAATATTGTTAGTGACTTCATTCCAAAGTAAGCTGTTGCCGTCATTAATATACCTGTAATTGCTACTAAAAGATATAAATTTATATTAAATCTATTTGCCACTGGTATTGCAAACATTGCTATACCTACTCCAAACCAACCTATTTGAGTTATACTAGTTATAAATGATGCTACATATGATCCCTTTTCTCCAAAAGAATATCTAGCAAGCAAATGCATTGAAAGTCCTGTATCTGCCCCTATATATGCCAGTGCTCCTGTGTAACATGCCAATATTAAATTACCTATAACTACTGCTATAAAGAAATCTTTTAAAGGTAAGCCTGTCCCTAAGTTTCCTCCTGTCAGCATACTTGCTGAGAAGAATGTAAAACCAAGCATTACTACAAACATTGAAAAGAATCCCTTTTTATCTTTCTGATGAACATGTTCTAAAGCATAATCATGATCATCTATTCTTTCTTCCATTATTAATTTTTCTTCCATTTTTAATCCTCCTAAATTGTATATTTAGGAAAACCAGTACTTATGTGCAAAAAACGACCCTTCTAAAAATATAGAAAGGTCGTTTACACATATAATTAGATATTCATATTAAGCACGTAAAATACTTTCATATTTTGCATATATCACGCTATTCTTTAATTCTATCTAATTATTTTATCTGCCGTATTCTTTCGACCTTATTAGTCTCTCTGGACTAAATTTAAAGGACTAGTTTTCTTGAAGACATTATATACTTTTTTGTCGGAATAAGTCAATATAATTTTATTTTATTTTTATTGCATAAAATTCCTAGGATAATTTAAAGCTTATGACACATCCTAAGATATATGTTTTTTAATTTTTAAAAATTTTATTAGGAGTGATATCAATATGAAGCAACTTTCACAAGTTGAAATTTTATCTTTAACAGCTATATTAAAAGCTGAAAGCGACGGCCTTAAAATGCAAAGAGCTTTAAACACTGTAATTACAGATGAAGATTTAAAGAGACAGTCAAAATCAAGCATTCTAGCTGCAGAAGGAAGAATAAATGGATTAATTCAATTCATTAATGAAAATAACATTTTAACTAATAAGGAGGAATAGTAAAATGCTAAAAGTAATTGGAGATTTGATTAAAGACAATGTAAATATTGATGATAAGGTAATATCTGAAAGTATGATGACAGCAGCAAAAGATGGAGCAATGCTTTATCTTACTTCTGCTTTAACAAGTACCACTCCTGAACTTAGAGCTATTTACTCTGCTGCTATAGGTCAAATGGTAGAAGGTCATACATCTCTTACAGCATTAGCTGTAAAAAAAGAATGGTTAAAGCCATATGAATCACCTGTGAACATGCTTTCTTGTGCCTATAATTGTGCTAGCAACACAGCTGCTAATAAGGATTAAGTCCTTACTAAATAAAAAGAGTTAGGAAAATTCCTACCTCTTTTTATATGTATATTAAATCATTAAAGTCTTGTCCAAAAAAGCATTCTCTTTATTAATGCTTTAATATTTTATATAACTAAACTATTGCTGTACTAGTACCTAAAAACTTCTTTACTGGTCTTTCAACTATAGGTAAGAAAAATTGAATTGTAGGTCCTAAAAGTAATGTTGCTACAATTGTTCCTAAACCAAAAACTCCACCTAATAAGTATCCAGCAACTACATATGTTAAATCTAAACAAATTCTAATCCATCTATATTGAATTTTAAATGATTCTGAAATTACAAATGGAATTTCATCATGTGGCGCCACTCCTAAATTAGCAGTTTTTTGAATTGAAAAACCAATAGAAATAACTACACAACTTATAGCAACTACAAGTATACGTACCACAAAAGGCATTGATTCAATAGATAACTTTTGTATAGCTTCATTGGCTATATCTAAAAACATTCCTGCAGCAAGTGTAGCTAAAAAAGTTCCTAAACTTATTTTATTCCTTGCAAAAATTAATAATAGTACTAAAGCACAAAACATAAATATGTAATTTGCAGAACCAACAGTAATATTTAATGCCTTACTTATTCCTTGAATAAATACTACACAAGAATCTCCCCCTGTATTTGCATTTATAAAAGCAGCACATCCTATTTGAATAATAAAACATCCTAATAAAAAACAAAATATTTTTTTAATATATAGCTTCACATTAACACACAACCTTTCTTTAACATTTTTATGTTATCATTTACACTAAGTTTCGTCAATCATTTTTTTCCATTTTTCTCAGATTTATTCTATTTTTCATCATAACACTGTTTTTTATTTTTTTATTGAAGAAAAAATGAAGCATTAAAAGTGCTTCATTACTATTAAATAATTATTTATTAAATTATTATTCCATTACAATGATCAATTTCATGCTGGATAATCTGAGCTACAAATCCTGTAAATTTTCCTTTTTGTTTTTTAAACTCTTTATCAAAGTACTCAACTTCTATACTTTCATATCTATTAGTCTTTCTAAATCCAGTTAGTGACAAACAACATTCTTCCGTTTCATAAGAATTTTTTTATCTGTTATTATAGGATTAATCATTGGAACTATCATCTCTCCTACTGAAAATACTATAATACGTTTCTTAACACCTATCATATTTGCAGCCATACCTACACAATCATCTAAATTAGCTCTTAATGTATCTATCAAATCATCAACAATATATAGATCATCCTTAGTGGCTTCTTCTGATTTCTGTGCTAAAAATAATACATCTTTCATAATTGGTTTTATCATTTCAATTCCAACCTTTCTTCTATCTATAATATACAATAACATATCTATATTATCATATTATTTTCTTATACATTTTAATAAAAAAAACTCTAATTTAGCAAACTAAATTAGAGCTCTTATTAATTATCTTATTGTGATTTTTTTGATATTAAGTAATATGGAATTGCTACAAATAGTATTCCTCCAACCATATTACCTAAAGTAACCATTCCTATATTATAAATATATCCAGATATGCTTACTGCTGCTGTTCCTGGAGCTAAAAGTGCTATAGTAAGTAATGTCATATTAGCAACACTATGTTCAAAACCACATGTTATAAAGATAAATAGGCACCAGAATATCATTACTAATTTTGATATATCATCTTTACATCTAAAAGTACACCATACTGCTAAACAAACTAGTATATTACAAAATACCCCTCTAAAGAATAATTCACTAGCTGGCAAACTCATCTTGGTAGCTGCCGTATTTGCAATAAATTCTCCAACTGATCCTTTAGCAAGCCCTGTTAAATAGAACATATATCCTGCAAGTATTGATCCTGCTAAATTACCAATAAAAGCTGCTACCCACACTTTTATAGTATCTATCCATGATACAGCTTTATTTAATGATCCAACTGTCATGATAAAATTATTACCAGTAAATAATTCAGAGCCAGCAAAAACAACTAAGCTTAAAGCTCCTCCAAAAGAAATACCCATTATGATCTTAGTGGCTGCTGATCCTGCTGCTGTAAGTAATCCTCCAATTGTAAAAATAAGCATTATGGCCATACCTACATAGATTCCTGCTAACATAGATGAAATAAAATATCCTAGCTTATTATTTTTTAATAATTGATTTTTTGCACTAGCTGCACCTGCAACTTTGTTAAACTCTTCCTTAAACATTAAATTTCCTCCATCATCATTTGTTATTTTTATAACTATCTCTTGTTAATATAATAACTTACATTACCACTTATTACCGTGATTTTTATCACACTTTTAGTATTTTTTTAGCACTTATTCTGTTTTTTATCACATTTTCTATTATTTCTTGATATTTTTTTATCAATACTTTGTCTTTAAATATACATTCTAAAGCTTTACTTTTATCTTAAACATAAAAAACCACCTCCACTTTTCATGTATAGGCAGCTTATTACCATTTCCAATCTATTTTAATAGCTTCATAATTAATTTATTTTCTTTCACTTTTTAATTCCTCCCTATAAAAATCTTCTATCTATATTTCATTATAAAGCCAAAAATAATAAGCCCCATATTACACATCTTTAAATATCTAACCATGTGTATATGAATGCTTTATTCATTACTATGCTCCTAATAAGCCACCTACAATTATCCCAAAATAAGTTCCTATTACATACCCTAAAGTTCCAATAAGCATAATTGGTCCAATAAGTTTTGTCCATCCTCTATTTGTTATTGTGATATTTTCCCTATCTATTTTATACTGTAATGACTCTTATGTAAATTTAAAGTATATAAAAAGCTAGCACTAAAATGTACTAACTTTTATTTTAATTAATCTGTCATATACTGATTTACTAATTCATAACATTTTTCCTTAGTTGCTTCATACAAAACTATATATCCTGCAACAGGCTCAAAAGTTCCTCCTTTGAACTTTGCTTCTTCTTCCCTAGCTTTTCCCTCTTTCTCCTCTATCCATTTAAGCTGTTTAATTTCTAAATCATTCATTATCTCTGGAGATAACTCCTCTTTTAGCAAAGCATAAATATCATTGAGTTCTTTATCATACATTTCATAAGCTTTTCCATAATAACTCTTCATAGCATTTGTAATACCTTCATCGGCATTCTTCTTTTCTGGTAATTCATCAAGCTTTTTTTGTATGTTATCTAATCTCTCTATATACTCGTTTCTCCTTCCTTCTACTTTACTTACTACATCCGGTATATCTGTTGTTTTAATATCTTCATTTGCTTTAGTATCATCTACTATTTGTTGTAGTTTACTACTATCAGAATCACTAATCATACTGTTACTTGTATCATTTACTGTTTGCTTTGAACTTTGATTATTACAACCAAACAGAGTACCACCAATTATGGTTATTATACTTATTGTACATACTAATTTTATCTTATTCATAAATACCTCCATACCACTTTATCACATGTAAAACAAACAAACTATTCTATGCACAGATCCTCACAAATAATACATTCAGTTTACTATTAACAACCATTTGTACAATTATTTTAAAATTTTGTAGTTAATGTACCTTGATGAAACATCATTAAATTTTAGATAGTCCTTTATCGCAATTCCACACAAAATAGCATATTTTTTAATACATCAGTAACTGTAGCTTCCTATGTTGTTGCATAAATTATATGTCATGATACTGACGATAAAAATCCAACTGTAATTGTTCCTGATAAAATTAAATATAATATTATCTTTCTAATTCCTATAATTCCTTTATTATTTTTTAAAATTTTTCTTACAAAATAAAACATTTAATAGAAAATAAGTATCAATAATCATTATACTTAAATTTTTCAATGTTCTAGTTTCACTTAAATCAAATCCATAAAAGCCTATGCTCATAATAAGAACTCCATAAATAACAAGTAAAAATAAAACAAGCAAAATAAAATAATCTTTATCAGTTTTTAATTTTGTAATATTAAAAAAAAAATTTTACTATCTTCATCTTTATTTTTCATTAAACAAAATCCCTTTTTTATATATAATTTTACCATATATTCTAATAATTTCAATAACAGTTTATCTGACTCATTCTTTTCACTATAAACAAAAAGAAACTCCCCTAAAGGAGTTTCTTCATTAACTATTAACTTCTATTTCTTATTTATTAACTATAAAGTTATATTTCTCATGCTACTTATCACTTCATATTAATGCACTAAAATTCAACCAATCAAATTAATTTTTCATTTTTAATTTTTAATTTTCCTAAGCATTCATCACTGATAATTCATAATTAACTCTATCTCTAACTTAACCACTAAACTACTTTAGTTGTCCACTCTTCACAGTTCCAAATATCAGTAACTACGTCTCTGTAGAATTCAGGTTCGTGACATACTAGAAGAACTGATCCTTTGTATTCTCTAATGGCTTTCTTAAGTTCATCCTTAGCTTCAACATCTAAGTGATTAGTAGGTTCGTCTAAGATTAAGATATTTGTTTCTTCATTAATAAGCTTACATAATCTTACCTTTGCTTGTTCTCCCCCACTTAATACGCAAACTTTACTTTCAATATGCTTAGTTGTTAAACCACATTTTGCTAAAGCAGATCTTATTTCATATTGAGTCTTAGACGGGAATTGCTCCCAAACTTCTTCAATACAAGTATTATAGTTTGCTTCTTTTATTTCTTGTTCAAAATAACCTATTTGCTGATAATCTCCTAAATGAACCTCTCCACTAAGTGCAGGTATTTTGCCCATTAAGCTCTTTAAAAGAGTCGTCTTTCCTAAACCATTTGCTCCCACAAGAGCAACCTTTTGTCCTCTTTCCATTGAAATATTTAATGGTTTTGTTAATGGCTCATTGTATCCTATAACAAGATCCTTAGTTTCAAATATAACCTTACCTGAAGTTCTTCCTTGTTTAAAGTTAAACTCTGGCTTCGGTTTTTCAGCTGCCAGCTCAATCATTTCCATCTTATCAAGCTTCTTTTGTCTAGCCTTAGCCATACCACTTGTAGCAACTCTTGCTTTATTTCTTGCAACAAAATCTTGTAGCTTAGCTACTTCAGCTTGTTGTCTTTCATAAGCAGCTTGTAACTGTGCCTTATTTGCTTCATATATTCTTTGGAATTCATAGTAATCACCTACATATCTTGTAAGCTGTCTATTTTCCACATGATATATTAAATTAATTACTGAATTTAAGAATGGAATATCATGGGATATTAATATAAAAGCATTTTCATAATTTTGTAAGAATCTCTTTAACCACTCTATATGTTCTTCATCAAGATAGTTAGTAGGCTCATCAAGTAATAATATATCTGGTGTTTCTAGTAATAATTTTGCCAGTAGTACCTTAGTTCTTTGTCCTCCACTAAGCTCAGTAACATCTCTATCTAAACCTACATCTAAAAGTCCAAGACCTTTTGCTACTTCTTCTGCTTTTGCATCTATTACATAAAACCCATTGTTATCTAGCATATCTTGAATAACCGCTGTTCTTTCAAGGGCCTTATTCATTTCATCATCAGTCATTTCTCCCATTCTTCCATAAAGCTCATTCATTTCTGCTTCCATATCAAATAGGTATTTAAATGCACTTCTTAGTACTTCTCTTATAGTTAATCCTTTTTCAAGTTCAGCATGTTGATCCATGTAGCCAACTCTAACTCTATTGCTCCAAATTACTTTTCCTTCATCAGGCATAAGCTTTCCTGTAATTATATTCATAAAAGTAGATTTACCTTCACCGTTAGCACCTATTAATCCTACGTGCTCACCTTTAAGTAATCTAAATGATACATCTTCAAATATAGCTCTATCGCCAAAACCATGGCTGATATTCTTTACTGTTAGTACACTCATCTTATTCCTCCTAAGCGTAAAAATAGAGTGCGAAACATAAATTCACACTCTATTTATTATACATTATATTAAGCTAAAATAAATAGAAATTTCTTTCTAAATTTTAGTAATCATATGCTTTGCTATAATCACAAATAATAACTTTTAATTTATCATCATTTAAAGTCTTCCTATATGAACATAAAAATTCATTTAATTCAGTATCAACTAAGTCAACTTTATCTTTGCTTCTTATTATTACATTATGATCATCTAATAAGATAATTACATTATTTTTATCATTTTTGATGTAATATTCAGTAGTTGGCTTTACCTTAATTCTATCTTTATATTTCTCCTGAAAACTCATGGTCTTCCTAGCTTGTTCATAATCTAGCGAATTATTAGTTAATTTATCTAAACCTAGTGATTTAATTTGCTCTTCAAAACCTTTAGTATCTAATCCATATCTCTCCATAAGTTTAGTTTGAATCTTTAAAAATTTATCTTGAGAAATATTGTTATTTTCCATATATGCTGTCATTTCTTTTGTGAATTCAGCCATAGTCAATTTACCTTCAGCCATCTTATAGTATAAGCTATATATATAAGACTCGAAATTATCTATGTCTTTTTCATTTACTTTGTTCTTAAGTTCATTAAAATCAATTATCTTATCCATTCAGCTTACCCTCCTAAGCACCATTTATTATTTATTATATACCAACTTTATTCATTATACTACTATTTTTAGCTCTTCACTTCCAACCATACTTTTTCGTATTTTAATAATTCTTCTTCATTTAAATACTTATAACTTTCACATCTATTCATAATTTCTTCTGGCATATATGCACCTGGATTATTTCTTACCTCCTCATCTTGCTCCATCATAGCACCTTCATGTGGAGTAGTATAACCTATTTCCTCGGCAACTCTATACGCACTGTCTTTTTCACATAAAAAGTTAATAAATGTTTCTGCTGCTGATTTATTTTTTGTGCCTTTTGGAATTACTAATGAATCTATCCAGAAATTAGCACCTTCCTTTGGTACTATATATTTTAAATAATCATATTCATCTGCTAAAGTAAGTCCTTCTCCTGACCAAATCATTGCAATAGCTCTCTCACCAGATATCATTAAATCTTTAACATTATCAGCCCCATAAATAGTTCCTAATTTCTTTTGCTCAATTAAGGCAGCTTTAGCCGCTGAAAGTTCTACTTCATCAGTGCTATTTAATGGATATCCTAAATATTTAAGTGCCATACCTATAGCATCTCTTTGAGAATCTAAAACAAATATTTCATCTTTATATTTAGGATTCCACATGTCACTCCAACTATTTATATCTTCACTAATTAGTTCTGTGTTATATATTATTCCTATAGTTCCATTCATATATGGAAGCGAATAAACATTACCTGGATCAAAGCTTTTATTTAAATTACTTGATAAAAGTTCAGTCCAATTAGGAATATTTTGTTTATCTAACGCTTCTAATCTACCTTCCGAAATCAGTCTTTCCACCATATAATCTCCTGGTACTGCCACATCATATTGAGTCTTACCTGAAGTAAGTTCCTGATACATTGCTTCATTATCATCAACAAATACTTCATTTACTTTTATATTATATTTTTCTTCAAACTCATCTATTAACCCTTCTGCAATATTTTCTCCCCAATTTAAAAAGTTAATTGTAGTTTTTTCATCTTTTTTGCATGATATCATTGTTGCAGATATCATAATGAAAACCGTAAAAATAGCTATTATCTTTTTCATTTATTATTTTCCTTTCAATAAATATGTATTGTTCTATAAATAATATATGCAAATATACAACGTATATTTGCATATTAATTTGCTATCTAAATTTTCTTTAACCACTTCTATTATAACAGAAGAAATATACTCATTATCATCTTTTAATAGAATCTTTTCTATTTTTTTCAACATATGTAATATGTACTTATTATACTGCAAATTTTGCTATAATAACAGGCATTTCTGCTTATTTTTTATTTTTCTAAATATTATTTAAATATATGTAAATTTTTAATCAAAAAACTAAATCATTTTTAATAATAATTTAGCTTTTTTTAAACTTTTCATTGAATTTTATACTATTTAATAGCTATAGCCTCTATTTCTATAATTGCTCCCTTAGGTAACTTAGCTACTTGTACACAACTTCTTGCTGGTAGGTTATCCTTGAATCCCCATAAATTTCATTAACTTTTTCAAAATCATTAAGGTCTTGAAGAAAAATCGTTGTTTTAATCACCTTTTCTAAAGAACTTCCTGCTGCTTCTAAGACAGCTGAAAGATTTGCCATAACTTGTACAGTTGCTTTGCTAATTTCAGTTACTAATTCTCCATTTTCAGGATTTAATGGAATTTGACCAGAAGTAAATACTAAATCTCCTACTATCATTCCTTGAGAGTATGGTCCAATTGCTGATGGTGCTTTTTTAGTTGATATTATTTCTTTATTCATTTTTATCCTCCTCATACAATATCATAAATTGATTATATACTATTTTACTTATATTTTTGAATATTATTTTTCTACATTTATCATTTCATATTAATGTTAGTAGTGGTAAAATATTATAAAATAAATAAAAAAGGGTGATACTTATGAGTAAAATTATAGATTTAGATTGGAATAACTTGGGGTTTGAATATATAAAGACTGATTTCCGATATATATCAACTTGGAAAGACGGTAATTGGGATAAAGGATCACTTACTGATGATAATTATCTCCATATTAGTGAAGCATCTTGTGCTCTTCATTATGGACAACAATGCTTTGAAGGGCTAAAAGCATATAGAACAAAAGATGGCTCAATTCAATTATTCAGGCCTGATAGAAATGCTGAAAGATTAAATTCTAGCTTAAGAAAACTTCTTATGCCAGAAATTCCTGTGGAAAAATTTATTGATGCATGTATACAAGTAGTAAAAGCAAATGAACATTTTGTTCCACCTTATGGTAGTGGTGCAACTTTATATTTAAGACCTTTCGTCATAGGTGTTGGTCATAACATTGGCGTAAAACCTGCTCCTGAGTATATCTTTTCAGTATTCTGTACCCCTGTAGGTGCTTACTTTAAAGGAGGATTAACTCCTTGCAATTTTAATGTAGCTGAATATGACAGAGCAGCTCCTCGTGGAACTGGACATACAAAAGTTGGGGGTAATTATGCCGCTTCTCTTCAAGCACACAAACTCTCTGCTGACAAAGGCTTTGCCGATTGTATTTATCTTGATCCAGCAACTCAAACCAAAATTGAAGAAGTTGGTGCAGCAAACTTTTTTGGTATTACAAAAAACAATGAATTTGTTACACCAAAATCACCTTCCATATTGCCGAGCATCACAAAATATTCACTTATGGAAATAGCTAGAAAATATCTTCATATGCCTGTTTATGAACGAGAGGTATATATAGATAATTTAGATGAATTCAAAGAAGCAGGTGCCTGTGGTACTGCTGCTGTCATAACTCCTATTGGTGGAATTGAATATAAAGGTAAACTTCATGTCTTCTATAGTGAAACTGAAGTAGGTCCTGTTATAAAAGAACTTTATAAAATTCTTTATGGGATACAATTTGGTGATATAAAAGCACCTGAAGGGTGGATTTACAAAATCAATTAAAAAAGACACAGCTTTTGCTGTATCTTTTTTATTATGCTACTTTCTCAGCTTCTTTTGTAGATTTTTTCTTATCAGTAATAAAATAATATGGTAATCCTACAAATAATACTCCACCTATAAAGTTTCCAAGGGAAACCCAAGCTATATTGTGGAACCATCCTCCAATTGTAACTGCTGCATCATGTGGTAGTAATAATCCCATAGTTAAGAATCCCATATTAGCAACACTATGTTCAAAACCTGCAGTTATAAATGTAAATAAGCACCAGAAAATCATTATTAATTTAGCTGTTTCTTCTTTTAATTTATAGCACATCCAAGTTGCTAAACAAACTAATATATTACAAAGTAATCCTCTTAAAAATAATTGTCCAGAAGGAGTTCCCATTTTTATAGCAACTTGTTCTACTATAAACTCACCTATATAATCGCTTTTTCCTAAAGCAGCACCACTGTAAACATATAGGCATGCACCTATAACACCACCCATTACATTTCCAATCCAAACTGCAACCCATATTTTCACTGCATCTAGCCATGTTACTTTATTTTCTAAAGCACCTATAGTCATTATCATAGCATTACTAGTAAATAAATCTCCACCTGCCATGAACACTAAACTTAAAGCAACACCAAAACATAATCCCATTACTATTTTGTAGGTTCCAATATCAGCATGATGCATTATTCCACCAATAGAATAAATAAGCATAATTCCTAAACTTACAAATAAGCTTCCAAGCATTGCTGATGTTAAGTACTTTGGCACGCTTTTGTTAAATAATCCAATCTTAACTTCAGCTGAATGAGATAAATTATCAATCTCTTTTCTATACATTACTACTTCCTCCTATAAATCACATATTTTTTCTTTATCACACCTATATGACCTTAATAATAATACAACTTTTTCCCCTTTTTGTAAATTGTCAGAAAAGTCAATCATTTCAAGATATAAATTGTGTATTTCACTATATGGAAACAATGAATTCATTTTCCGCAAACTCCTTAAAAGCTGATAAGAATTTTTTAACATGATCTTCATTATGCTCACTACTTAAAAATAATGCTTCAAACTGCGATTGAGGAATATTTATTCCATTCTTATTCATACATAAGAAATACTTTTTGAACATTTCCAAGTTACAACTTTTAGCATCTTCATATGTTCTTACAGTATCTTTATCAGTAAAGAATATGGTCATCATTCCACCAAATCTATTTACCACTACATTTATATTATTTTCAGAAGCAATACTTTCTACACCTTTTTGTAACATTTGTCCTAAATAATTTATTTTATCATATATTTCTGGCTTAGATTTTAATATATTAAGCGTAGCAAGTCCTGCTGACATAACTATTGGATTTCCAGACATAGTACCAGCTTGATATACTCCCCCTAGAGGTGAAAGATTTTCCATTATTTCTTTTCTTCCTCCATAAACACCTGCTGGAAGTCCACCTCCCATTATCTTAGCATAAGTTATAAGATCAGGGCTTACATTAAATAATTCTTGTGCTCCTTTAAAAGCAACTCTAAAACCACTCATTACCTCATCAAAAACAAGTAATGCGCCATACTCATCACACAGCACTCTAAGAGTTTCCATAAATTCATTATCTGCTTTAATAACACCCATATTACCTGCTACTGGTTCAATAATAACAGCTGCAATATCATCACCATAAGCTTCAAATAATCCTCTTACTTGTTCTGCATCATTATAAACACCAATTAATGTATTTTTTATACTATCTTGTGGTATACCAAGAGAACCGGCAATGCCTTCTGTAAGCACACCTGATCCTGCTTCTACTAAGAATCCATCAAAATGCCCATGATAGCATCCAGCAAATTTGATTATTTTATTTTTCTTGGTATATCCTCTAGCTAGTTTTATGGCACTCATAGTTGCTTCTGTTCCTGAATTAACCATTCTCACCATTTCAACATTATCCATTTCCTCACATAGAAATTTTGCCATTTGAAGTTCTAATTCTGTTGGTGCTCCAAAGGCTATTGCACTTTCACTTATTTCCTTTATGGCAGTCACTACCTCATCATTACAATGGCCTAATATCATAGGTCCCCATGCTAATACAAAATCAATATATTCCTTACCATCTTCATCTTTGATTATTACACCTTTTCCACTCTTCATCACAGGAGGATTTATTCCCATATCCCTATATGCCCTTACTGGTGAATTAACTCCACCTGGCATATATTCGTTTGATTTAATAAATATTTCTTCATTTCTCATTAATTACTATCCTCCTTTAACCATCTTGCTGCTTCTATTGCATAATAAGTCATTATCATTTTTGCACCAGCTCTTTTCATAGACATAAGCATTTCTAAAGCAACTCTTTTTTCATCAATTAGTCCTGCTTCTCCTGCACTCTTAACCATTGCATATTCTCCACTGACATTATATACGCATAATGGTACATCATATCTATTTCTTGCTTCTCTTACTATATCAAGATATGACATAGCTGGTTTAACCATTATAATATCTGCCCCTTCATTTATATCTGCTTCAATTTCTAGCATTGCTTCTCTTGAGTTAGCAGGATCCATTTGATATCCCTTTCTATCGCCAAATTGTGGAGCTGAACCAGCTGCTTCTCTAAATGGACCATAAAATCCTGATGCATATTTTGCTGCATAACTCATTATAGGTGTCATTTTAAAGCCATTATCATCTAAAACCTTTCTAATATGACCAATTCTTCCATCCATCATATCTGATGGTGCAATCATATGTGCACCTGCCTTTGCATGTGATAAAGCTATCTTTCCTAAATACTCTAAAGTTTCATCATTATCTATGCTCTTTCCATGAAGGATTCCACAATGTCCATGATCTGTATACTCACACATACATACATCTGTTATTATATACAGTTCATCATCTAATTCTCTAAGCTTTCTTATGGCTTTTTGAACTATTCCATCTTCATTATAAGCTTCTGTTCCTTTACAATCCTTATGTTCTGGCACACCAAAAATTATTACTGATCTTACTGCTGTTTCCTTTAATTCCTTTACAAGTTCACCTAGTCTATCTACTGACCAATGATAATTTCCTTTAAGAGAGCTTATCTCTCTTTTTATATTTTCACCTTCCACCACAAAAATAGGAAGGATAAAATCTTTCACACTAAGCTCATTTTCTCTTACAAGATCTCTTATAATTACTGTATCTCTTAATCTTCTTCCTCTTCTAAACATCATATTCCTCCTTTATACCTATTATTTCTTCCAAAAATCCTTCTTCTGAATGCTTTTTGCAAGTATAACAATGAATATCATTAGACTTTAATGCCTTAGCAGTCTGTCTACCAATGGCTATTGATATCTTCTTGCTTATTTCTTCTTTACCAAATACATTAATCATATTATGTACAGTGCTTGGACTTGTGAATAATACATAATCTACTTCTTCAAGAGCCTTTTTGTTTTTCATATCTCCGCATACTGTATCATAAGTATGAACTCTATCAACATTTAATCCTAAGGCTTCTATTTCTTCCTTTAAATACTCTCTACTACTTGAAGAACACGGAATAAGTACATTTTCTCCTTTTTTAAGATATGGATTAAGTGCTTTAAATAATCCTTCACCTACAAACTCCCTAGCCATGATAAAAGGCATTACTCCACGAGCCTCTAAAGCCTTTCTTGTTGCTTTTCCTATAACTGAGAAATTAGCCTTAATAGTTCTAATATCTATTTTCTCTTTAATTAAATAATCAAAGAACATATTTACTCCATTTACAGAGGTTAAAATTATATGGTCATATTTATCAATCTTTTTCTTTACTTCATTTAGATTATCCATTGTAGACTTTCTCTTAATAGAATTAATTTCTGTAACTTCTGCACCTAAATCTCGCAACTTATTTTTTAAGTTTGAAGATTGCTCTCTTGATCTAGTTATACAAATATTTGCTCCAAATAAAGGTTTTTTCTCATACCATGATAATTTTTCATTTAATGATACTACTTCTCCAACCACTATGATACATGGAGACTTTAATCCTACTTCTCTCACCTTAACACATATGTCATCAACAGTACCAATGACTTTTTTCTGCTTAGACGATGTACCTCTCATAACCACAGCAGCTGGTGTACTACCATCTTTACCATTTTCTAATAAATTACTCATTATTCTTTCAATATTTTCAAGCCCCATCATAAATACTAAAGTACCTATTTCCTTTGCTAATACCTGCCAGTTAATCTTTTCATCAGCTGCTGTCATACCAGTTATTATATGGAATCCTTGTGACATTCCCCTTTGAGTTATAGGAATACCTGCATAATTAAGTACTGCTATAGGAGAAGTAACTCCAGGAATAACTTCAAACTCTAAGTTTTCTTCCTTTAAAGCTAATACTTCTTCGCCTCCTCTACCAAAAACATATGGATCTCCACCTTTTATCCTACCTACTACATGGCCTTCCTTTACCAAACTTACAATCATCTCATTTATTTCTTCTTGAGTCTTATAATGACATCCTGGCTCTTTTCCACAATAATATATTTCACAATCTTCCTTTAAATAATTTAGTATATTATTAGATACAAGCCTATCATAAAGAACTGCTGTACATTTTTCTAATACCTTTACTGCTTTTACAGTTAATAACTCCTCATCTCCTGGCCCTGTGCCAATTATATATGCTTTGCCCATTTTTAATCCTCCTATACTTCTAATATGCTTTCTGCTAATTTAATACCTAATTGTATATTATCATCCTTTTTTCCAGTTATATCTTTAACAACTATTTTGCCATTAACTTCAAATGTTCCTATGATATAAAGATTATCCTTTTTTATTTCAGCATAGCATCCTATTAATGTATGGCATCCACCATTAAGCCTTTTCATAAAACTTCTTTCTGCCTCTACAGCAATTCTTGTATCTTTATCATCTAGTGCCTTAAAATATTTTCTACTTTCACTATTTTTTAAACATTCAATTCCTAATGCACCTTGACCGACAGCCGGTATAAATACCTTTGGATCTAAATATTCTGTTATTATATCTTCCATGCCAAGTCTCTTAAGACCTGCTGCTGCAAGTATTATCCCATCCATACCTTCATTTTTCATCTTTTCTAATCTAGTGCCTACATTCCCTCTTATAGGTACAATATTTAAATCACTTCTTATCTTTCTTAATTGTGCTGCTCTTCTAATACTACTTGTTCCAATTATAGCTCCTTTTCTTAAATTCTTTAAGGAAATTCCATCTCTTGATACAAAAACATCTCTTACGTCTTCTCTTTCTGGCATTGCTACTAATTCAAAATCTTCTGCTAATTCATATGGTACATCCTTCATTGAATGAACAGCCCCTTGTGCTTTTCCTTCCAATAAAGCAAATTCTATTTCTTTAACAAAAAGACCTTTACCACCAATCTTATCTAAAGTTACATCTAGTCTTTTATCTCCTTCAGTAACTACTAATAATTTTTTTGCATCTATCTTTTGCTTTTCTTTAAGCATTGCAATAATAGTTTCTGTCTGTTTCTGTGCAAGCTTACTTTTTCTTGTTGCTAAAATCAAATTCATTTATTTTCTCCTTATAAAATAACTCTAATACTATTTTCCCCTTACCTTTATCAAATATATATTTAAAATCTTCACTGTTAACAAAGGAAAGTAGCTTTAGCTTTTCTGCATTTTCCATATTAATAGTATTTCTTAAATTTCCTGTAAACTCCATAAAATCATCATATCCTACAATTTCTTTTTGAAGTTTATCAGCCAGCATCACTGCACCTTTTGGATTACCAACCTTGGTGTTTATACTCATTAAAATATTACTGCTTTCCCTTTTCACTGGAATAACACCCATACCCTTTTTAAAATTTGCAGAATTAATATATATTTTAGCTAAAGAATTACAATCTCTTATTATATTATCTATAATTTCTTCATCTGATATAGCTATTATGACCATATGTTTATCTTCAATAAATCTTTTATAATATTCTTTTTTTATTAATGTAACTGAAATATTTTGGAAATCATCAATAAATTCTCTTGATAGCACTTCCACTTCCACTCCATTACTACTTAAAGTCTTTGCTTTAATATATGAACCTCTTCCCCCTCCAATAATACCAACTCTTAAAGTATTAGCAAAGAAAGTTATTGGCATATATTCTATTTTTTCGTAAATATCTCCATTAAAATTCTTAGACACTGTTCTTCCCTACCCTTTGCCTTTTCATTCTTTAGCACTTTTATGGCTCTATTTATATAATAATCTGCCGTACTTTTTATCAGTATTTCTGCTAATTTAGCATCTTCTTTATTCTTGCATTTATTTTCAAAAGATTTAACTCTATGGCTTACGATAAAATCACCTGAATCTTTAAATTCTTTAATATAGTTGGTAACACATCTTAAATTCAACCAATTCATATATTCTTTTATGTATTTATCAATAATATATTTATTTTTTTGCATTCTTTCCACTCTTAAATGCTTATTTTCATCATCAAGCTTACTTATCTTATCAATATCTAAAAGTTGTACTCTTTCATAGTTCTGAAGCTGTGGATCAATATCTCTTGGCATGGCTAAATCTATCAATAATATATTCTTACCTTCCTTATTTATATGATATTTTTCAACTACAAGATGGCTAGCTGCTGTACAGCTTATTAACCCATCCATTTCATTTAATCTTTCTCTAGCCTCATTGTAAGTTAATATATTTACCCTCTGGTCAGTAATTTTCTCTACTTTACTCTTATCTCTTACTACTATGTTTATTTCTTTAAGCTCTGTACCTAAAGCATATTTAATCACTAGCTTTCCTATAGTTCCATAACCCATAACCATTAATTTTTCAGCTTTACTTTCTATAACTTTATTTACAGCTATAGAAGACGATGATACTGGAATCTCATAAAGCTTAGTATCACTCCTAAATCTTTTACCACAGCTTATGGCTTCCTCAAAAAGTCTCATAAGCTCTGAAAATATATATCCTTTTTCAACTCCTTCTAAATAAGCATCCCTTATTTGACCTAAGATTTGATCCTCACCTAATATTCTGGAATGAAAACCACAAGCAAGCTCAAATAGATGTTTTACAGCACTTTCACCATCTATGTAAAATACATACTCTAAAAGACTCTTATCCCAATTTAAAACCTCAAATATCAATTCCTTATCTATGCCTTGACCTTTAAAGTAAATTTCTGTCCTATTGCATGTGCTTAATATTACAAATTCATCAGTAATATTTCTCAATGAGTTACTTATTAAATCTTTAGTTCTTGGTGAAATCACTAATTTTTCTCTAATACTTACATCTACACCCTTTTTTATCCCTATTAGACCTAACATACTTCACCACCTACTTTTTATTTAAAAACATACTTATAATTATATACACTACCTCATACATTAACAACTTTTCAGCATAATTTTATTATATCCTGTGAAACATCTCTTTCATTATTCATTAAAAAATATTTTCGTCACTTAACACCTTAAATTTAGGTAAATCTCTCGAAATACTTATCTATATTTTTTCTCCTCCCTTTCCTCTACTAAATCATTTTTACTTTTTTTTTCATATTTATTATTATTTTCAATTTATAACTATCTTGGTGCTTATATAAATTATTCTTTGACATAGTTACGTAAAATTACTATAATATAAACAATAACTTTCGTATAAGCTTAATAATACGGTTTAAGCGTCTCTACAATATCACCGTAAATGATATTTACTATGAAGAAAAGTCCACGAAGGTTAAGTACATATAAAGAGGTGGATTTATTAATGAAAAAAGATGTATTTATCAAAAACATACAAGCTGCATCTAAGCAAATAATTTCTGACTTGGTCATAAAAAACATCACCATTGTAGATGTTTTTCAAAACTCTACATTCATTTCTGATGTTGCAATTTGTAATGGATATATAGTAGGTATAGGTGAATATAAAGGAAAAACTGAAATTGATGGTACTGGAAAGTACATTTGTCCTGGTTTAATAGATGGACATGCTCATATTGAAAGTTCACTATTAACACCTAAAGAATATTATAAAGCCGCATTACTTCATGGAATAACTTCTATGATTGTTGACCCCCATGAAATTGCAAATGTATTAGGTATAAAAGGCATTAACCTTATGATGGATTTAAGTGAAAACTTACCGTTAGATTTCTACTTTATGCTTCCTTCTTGCGTTCCATCAACTCCTTTTGAAAATTCTGGTGCTATATTAAATAACTTAGACCTAAAGCCATTATATGATAATAAAAGAGTTTTAGGACTTGCAGAAGTTATGGATAGCCCATCAGTTATTAACTGTAGTGAACATATGATATGTAAACTTTATGATGCAGTTGAAAACAACTCCATTATAGATGGTCATGGAGCTGGCTTTGATATTGATAAAATAAATAGCTATGCTGCTGCATCTATTAAAACTGATCATGAATGTCACACTTATGAGGAACTTATTGAAAGAGTTCGTAGGGGAATGTACGTACTTATACGAGAAGGTACTGTAGCTAAAAATTTAAATGAACTAGTTAAAGGTGCTTCAATACATAATAGCAGAAGACTTTGTCTTTGTACAGATGATAAACATATAGATGATTTATTAAAAAATGGTTCCATTGATAATTCAATTAAAATGTGTATCCGTGATGGACTACGTCCAGAGACAGCAATTCAAATGGCTACTTTAAATACCGCCGAATGTTATGGTTTAAAAACAAAAGGTGCCATTGCTCCTGGATATATTGCAGACTTTATCATTCTTGATTCTTTAGTTACCTTTAAAATTTCTTCTGTTTATAAAAATGGTAAACTTGTAGTACAAGATAATAAACTAATTACTAATAGCTCTGTTGAGTTAACGGAAATTAACATTGAGCCAACTATTAATATTCCAAAGCTTACAAAAGAAAGCTTTAATATATCTCTTGAAAATAAGACACAATTAAATGTAATTGAAATCATACCTAATAACTTAGAAACTAATCATCTTAAAATAAATATTTCAGCATTAAATTTAGATAAATCTTTCATCCCATCTATTGATGAAGATTTATTAAAGATAGCTGTAATAGAAAGACATCATAATTTAGGTAATATAGGTTTAGGAGTAGTTAAAGGATTAAAATTAAAATCTGGTGCCATTGCAACTACTGTAGCTCATGATTCTCATAATTTAATTGTATGTGGTACTAATGATACTGATATGATTCTAGCTTGTAATGAAATTAAGCGATTAGGTGGTGGAATAGTTGTGGTGAAAAATGGTTTAGTTCTTGCTTCTTTAAGCTTAGAAATTGCTGGTCTAATTACTAATAGAAGTGCTGATGAGGTTATAAATGATTTAGTAAAATTACATGCTGCCATTGATAAAATTGCTCCATCAATAAACTTTAATCCATTTTTAACTTTATCATTTTTATCACTGCCAGTTATACCTGACATAAAAATTACAGATAAAGGGCTTTTCAATGTTAAAACCTTTGAATTTATAAATATAGCTGAATAAAAAACAGGAAATAGCCGTTAGGTTATTTCCTATTTTAATTAAACAGTACATATCGTTGCACTTATGCACGTAATTAATAATAAAGGCTTTCTGATGGATATACTGCATCACAGGTTATATCTATTCCAAGCTTTCTGAAAGTTTGTTCATCATTAGTTGGAATTATTATTGTTGAATGTGCTTGCCCACCTGTAAGTAGTGGTAATTTATCCATTGCTGCTTGAGCCATTGGATTTGTTGCTGCACAAATACTTAATGCTATAAGAACCTCTTCACAATTTAAGGCAACATTTTTACTTGATAAAGTTTCAGATTTTAATTTAATTATCGGTTCTAATATTACTGGTGATATTAAATGAATGTCATCTGAAATATTTGCTAAATACTTAATTGCATTTACTAAAACTGAAGCAGAACTATCTAAAGTTTGAGTATTTCTACCTGTGATTATTGTTCCATCTTCTAACTCTAATGCAATAACTGGCACTATCTCATTTTTATCTACTGTTTCTTTTAAATTTTCTGCACGTTTTCTAGCTGGTAAAACCACATTTCTATCTTCTTCTTTTAAATTAACCTGTTCCATGATAAGTTTTGCAGCTTCAAAAGTTTCTTTATCTACATAACCTTTTTTATATTCACAACCTGTTTTAAAGTATCTTCTAATTATTTCTTGTTTTGATGCTTCTTTAACAACATCATCATCTATTATTCCAAACCCTACTCTATTAACTCCCATATCAGTTGGCGATTTATATACAGATTCCTTACCAGTAATCTTTTCTATTATTCTTTTTAATACAGGAAATGTTTCAAGATCTCTATTGTAGTTTACTGCTGTTTCTCCATATGCATCTAAATGGAAGTAATCTATCATATTTACATCCTTAAGATCTACTGTTGCTGCTTCATAAGCTATATTTAAAGGATGCTTTAATGGTACATTCCATACTGGAAAAGTTTCAAATTTGGAATACCCTGCCGCCTTTCCTCTTTTGTATTCATGATATAACTGACTTAAACAAGTTGCTAACTTTCCACTTCCAGGACCTGGTGCTGTAACTACCACTATTGGTTTACTAGTTTCTATATATGGATTTTTACCATATCCCTCATCACTAACAATTGTATCCACATCTGTAGGATATCCTTTTGTAGCTCTATGCTTATAAACCTTTATTCCTCTTCTTTCGAGTTTATTAATAAATACTGTTGCCGATGGCTGGTCATTATATCTAGTTATAACTACTGAATTAACTTCTAAATCATAAGATCTTAAATCATCAATAAGTCTCATAACATCCATATCATATGTTATTCCAAAGTCACCTCTTATTTTATTTCTCTCTATATCACCAGCGTATACACAAATAACTACTTCCACATTTTCTCTTAACTTATGTAATAATTTAATTTTAGCATTTTCATCAAAACCTGGTAGCACTCTCTTTGCATGAAGGTCGAATAATAGCTTTCCACCAAATTCTAAGTACAGCTTATCATAATTATTTACTCTTTCTAAAATATATTTAGATTGCTCTTCTAAGTATTTTTCATGATCAAATCCTATTTTCATTTTTTCAACTCCAGTATATTATTTTTATTTCTTTTGTAATACATAAACAATTATATTATACATAATTTCCTGTATCTTTATCATACATATTCATATTTCATTTTTACAAAATATATAATATTATCACATAGAAAGACATTATTGTAAACATAAACCCGAAATCTATTTTAAATTACTTATTTATAATTCGTAAAATTAAAACCAAGAATCATATTTTTTTTAAATTCCATTCAAAGGACGTTATTCCTCAATTCATCACTCATCATTATCTTAATTTTACTCTTTCAATGAAGCTCTCAACTCCAATTCTTTCTATCATTAAGCTAAGTTTTTCTCCTAGTTCTGCTTCATCTTTATAATATTCAAAGATATTATCTACTAATTGTAGAGCTTCTTCTTCTGTAAGATCCTTGGCAATAACATCTGCCACTCTTGGATGAAAACCTGCTGAGCCTCCTGCCACCACCATCAATCCTGACTTATCAGCTATTACACCAACATCTCTAGCATAAACACTTCCACAGGCATTTCTGCATCCAGCTACTCCTATCTTAGTTCTACAAGGCATTTCTTTTTTAGCATATTTCTTAGTAAGCTTAACACCTATACCAATGGTATTATACTTACTTCTTTTACAAAATCCTGCTGGACAGCTTTCTACATTCTTTACAGAATTAGTTGTTATAACTGCTGGCTCCATTCCAAGTTCTTCCCACACCTTTGGTAAATCCTCTTCCTTTAAATTAGTAATTAATATCCTTTGCCCTGATGTTATCTTTAATACAGCTTTATATTTTTTTGCCACCTTAGCAATTTTTTCTAACGTTTCTGGTTGTATAAATCCACTTGGAATATCTGGTGTTATTCCAAAAGTTCTTTTCCCATCACGTATCTTTTGTAAATTCCCATAATGCATAAATTTCTCTCCTAACTAAATATAAGAACTCTATAAAGAGTCCTTATACGTAAATATTATTAACTATTTAAAACTAAATGCTCTATTGCTTTGGCAACTCCATCATTTTCATTAGTGTCTGTAATATAATTTGCAGTTTTCTTAACTTCTTCAAAAGCATTTCCCATGGCAACACCCATACCTGCACATTCAATCATGTGAAGATCATTTCCTGCATCTCCCATAGTTATTACTTGATCTAATGTTATTCCCATATGCTTCGCTAGCATTTCAACACCTACACCTTTATTTACTTCTTTATTTAAAAATTCAAGGAAATATGGCGTACTTCTAACTACTGTATACTTATCATATACTTCCTTTGGAAGATTATCTACAGCCTTCTGTAATACTTCTTCTTCATCAATCATCATTATCTTTATTATGCTATGATCTTTTTCTAACTTATTAAAATCTTCAATGTTTATCTTAATATTATTAATATTTGCTTCTACTTCAGTGTACTTACTATTTTTAGGTGTAATTAATCCTTTTGTTTCAGAGAAAGCATGAATATTTACCCCTAAATCCTTACTTACTTCATATAAATAATGTAAATCTTCACCAGTTAAACCTATTTTACAAATTGGCTCTCTATCCTTAGTCTTTAAAACTAAACCACCATTATAGCTAAGTACATAGTCATTTTCACCATACATATCTAGTTCTTCTAAATATCTAGTTACACCATCTATAGGTCTTCCTGTAGCTAATACTACCGTTACTCCCTTTTCTCTAGCATCATCTATTGCTTTTTTAGTTCTTTCAGATACTGTTTTATCCTTTCTTAGTAACGTTCCATCCATATCTAATGCTATTAATTTATAATTCAACAATACTCACCAATCCTTACTTATACTTTTACTTCTTTAATTATTAATCATTATATCATAGTTATAAATCCAATAGCAAAAATATACATCATTGTTTTTCATAACCTACATATTTCTCTATTATGTCAGAAAATCCATCTCTTTTTAATATAGCAATTACTATACCAGATATTTCATAACTTGAAGTGTCTTCGCCATCTTTCCTTACTTCTTTCATTTTAGAATTGATGTCTTCCACTAATATCTTTACATCTGATTCATTTAGTAACTCTTTACTATCATTAGTAGCACTTAAAATACTAATTTTTATTTTTTCAAGATCAAGTTCTTGAAGTCTTCCATCTTTCTTAATAACTTTCATCATATATCACCTCAAGAATTATTTTGTCTTGTTCCCTAAAAAATACTCTTTCTATATGGTGATTTTATTTTTTTATCATAAATTCCAACTATTTTATTATTAAAATATTATCAATTCTCATAGATGATATCATCATAAATATCAATCTATAGCATATAAGTTATAAATTTCATACCATTTTATATTTATTTTTATAATATATAGTATATTAATGATTTGAGGATTTCTAAATTATGATTTCTAAATTTATAAAAAAAATTCATACGAAACTTAATTTAAAAAACCTTCATCCATTTTCATCAAAACGTTATGCAAAAGACTACTTATCAAATGCCGAATCTTTTATAAATTCAAAAAATATTAATAGCTCAAGCATTTATCTAATCTGGGTTGATACTGACCATTTCAAAACTAATATCTTTAAAAAATCTAAAAATTCCTGGACTCTATATAAAAGCTTTTTATGTACCATAGGTAAACCATGGGAACCAACCATTAAGGGAACCTTTTTCGTTGGCGTAAAAGGTTATTCCTTTGGTGAAAATCGTGGCTTTAGATGCCTCTACTACACCCAAATTAAAGGAAACTATCTCTTTCACTCTATAGTCTATTATCTAGATGGTACCATAAAGGATGATAGACTTGGCATGCAACTCACCGATGGTTGTATTCGCCTTTCCACTGAAAATGCCAAATGGATTTATGATAACATCCCTGAAGGAACAACCATCTTTATTAATTAATCTTTTCCACTTCTGGATAATTAACTCCCTTTGTATCTACTGTAATAGATTCTATAACCACAGCTTCCTTTGGTTTATCGTTGTTATCTGTTGCTACTTTGCTAATGTTCTTTACTATATCTAGTCCACTTATTACTTTCCCAAAAGCAGCATATTGACCATCTAAATTATTGAACTCACCTACCATAATAAAGAATTGGCTTCCTGCTGAATCATTACTTCTTGCTCTTGCCATTGATAATACACCATCAATATGCTTTAAATCATTTTCTTCATAACCATTACTAGAAAATTCTCCTGCTATAGAATATCCTGGACCACCAGTTCCATTTCCTTCTGGATCTCCACCTTGTATCATAAATCCATCTATAATTCTATGGAATGTTAATCCATTATAAAAGCCAGAGTTTGCTAGGGAAATAAAGTTATTCACTGTATTTGATGCTTTACTTGGATATAACTCTGCTTTTATAGTTCCATAGCCCTTTACCACTATTGTAGCAATTGGTAAATCACCATTTTCAACACTAACATCATCCTTACTTTCTTTTACTTCTGTACTGCTTTCATTCTTAGTACATCCAATTGCTGCAATTATTGCTGTACAAACCGTTGCAGCTAAAATAATTTTTTTAACAATCTTCATATTTCTACCTCAATTTACTAATTTTTTACTATAGCACTTATTATATCATTTTTTCCATATAAAGAGGAACACTATTTACTTAATAGTATTCCTTCATAAATAGCTATATTTATTCTAAATCCTGTCCATTCATATACTTATATCTATATTTCAAATTCCTCTATTTCCACTGAATAGCTTCCGCAATGCTTACATACATTGACTAATACTATATAGCTATTATCCACTTTCCCTGCCTTTTGCAGCCTGTTAAATGAAAGTCCTTCGTATTCTTTATCAATTGAACTTATAACAAATTCTCCATTATTAGTATATATGTAAAAATTATATCCTAGAAAAGCAAAGAATTTTTTCTTTTCCCTAAGACCTTCTTTACATTCTCCACATGACATATCAAAGTACTCTTTTGAAAAATCCACTTCATTACTATTTGTCATTATTTCTAATACTTTATCTAAATCAATATTTTTTATAGGATTTTCCTCATCATTAATAAAATAATCTAAGTTTTCTTTATTTAGTTTATATTCTCTTCCTTCGAAAGTAAATCTGTATTCCATCTATTTTTTTCCTTTCTTTTTTATTAACTAATTCTATCATAAGATATCTTATAAATAAACAATATATTGTACCTATTGACATTTTCTTAAATAATTATTAATGTATTTCACTTTTTATTAACATTGATGGAATTTTAGTGTACAATATACTTTATATAATGGAGGGATAGTTATGAGCTCAAAAAATATTTATTTAGTATTTTCAAAAACTGGTACAATGTTTTCACAATTAATTTCTTTATGTACTCACGAAGAATATGCTCATGTTTCACTTTCTTTAGACAACACCTTCACAAAAATGTATTCTTTTGGCCGTATTAATCCAGCTAAAGTGCTTCCTGCTGGATTTGTATATGAAAATATATATGACGGAGTATTTGCTATGTTTCCTGAAAGCAAATGCCTAATTTATAAAGTTAGTGTTACTGAACACCAGTATCATAAACTTGTCAAAGAAATACGTATTTTCGAAAATAACAAAGATAATTTAAAATACAATATTTTAGGGACAAGCCTTGTATACTTTAATAAACCAAAAAAAAGAGAAAATTATTATTTCTGCTCTGAATTTGTCTCTGAAGTATTAATAAATAGCGGTATCTTTAATACCCATAAAAAACCTGAGGAAATCTTACCTTTAGACTTATTGGCAGTTGAAAATAAAACATTAATTTACGAAGGATATATTAATAAACTAAGTTTTGCAAGTGAAACGTTAACCAGCGTAATTTAAATATAAAACAGCGGATGTAATAAACACATTCCCGCTGTTTTTTATATTAACCTCATATCTTTAATTTATCTAAAATCTTCTATTCTTATTATATTATCAATACTTTTAACAGTTTTCAAATCATAAAGCCTCTCTATTGAATCCATAATTAATCCTTCTGTGGTACTATGAGTTATCAAGACCAATGTGACGTCAATATTTTCTTCCTGCTTTACACCCTTTTGAATTACTGATTTTAAACTGACTTTATTGGCACCAAATATTGTTGTTATCTGACCTAATACACCTGGTTTATCACTTACTGTAATTCTTAAATAATATCTGCTTTCAATATCCTTTAAATCTTTAATATTCATTTCCCAAAGGTTGTTCTTAACTACTGGCTGCATATTTTCAACTTCTACATTATTTCTTAATATCCATATAATATCACTAACTACTGCACTTCCTGTTGGAAGACTTCCTGCTCCTCTACCATAAAACATCATATCCCCTACAGCATTACCATTAATGAATACTGCATTAAATGAATCATAAACATTAGCTAAAGGATGAGTTTCTGGAATCATGGTTGGATGTACTCTTAATTCAAGTTCTCCATTCTCTTCTTTAGCAATAGCTAGAAGTTTTATTACCATACCAAAGCTACTAGCATATTCCATATCTATAGAATTTATCTTTGTTATACCTTCTCTATATACATGTTCAGGTTTTATTTTGGTACCAAATGCTAAAGAAGACAATATTACAAGCTTGTATTGTGCATCATATCCTTCTATATCAGATGTGGGGTCAGCTTCAGCATATCCCTTATCCTGAGCCTCTTTTAACACATCCTCAAAGTTCAAATTCTCAAGTTCCATCTTACTTAAAATATAATTGGTAGTACCATTAATAATACCATATAAAGTATTAATTTTATTAGCTGTTAAGCTTTGACTTATTCCATTAATAATAGGAATACCACCTGCTACACTTGCTTCATATTGGAAACTTACTCCCATTTCATCAGCTTTTTCAAATACTTCATCACCACAAGTAGCTAAAAGCATCTTATTAGCTGTAACTATTTGTTTTTTAGCTTCCATAGCCTTGATAATGTATTCTTTTGCTGGCTCTATACCACCCATAACTTCAACAACTATCTTTATTTCATTGTCATTTAATATCTCTTCATAACTTGTTGTAAGTATTTCTGTTGGTACTTCTACACCTCTATCTTTCTTTACATCTCTTACCAGTATCTTAGCTATTTCTACTTCATATCCTGAGCGCTTAACTATTTGTTCTTTATTCTCTCTTATTATTGATAATACACCTTTTGCTACATTACCTAATCCTAAAAGTGCAATTTTTACTTTTTTCATAAATATCCCCCTTTGTTTTTAGGTTAGTGTAAAGTTTTATTGCATAAAAAACAACGATCTCCTAATTTTATGTTAAAATTGAATATCCAACAAAACAAATTATATATCTTTATTACCTATCTCTTTCCTGCATCAAATGGTTCTCCAGCTGCTTTCGGAGCTTGTGTAGATTTAGAGAATATAATAAGTGCTATTAATGTTATTACATAAGGGAACACCTTTAATAGTACTAGTGGTATCTGTTGTAATTGTGGAATTACTTGTGAAACATTGGCAAGTGTAGACGCAAATCCAAAGAATACTGTTGCTCCTAAAATTCCAAGTGGTTTCCACTGTCCGAAAATTAATGCTGCTAAAGCTAAGAAACCTAACCCTGCCACACTTCCATTAAACTCTCCTGAATAAGTAACTAATATTATACATCCACCTAAAGCTGATAAAGCTCCTGAAATTATAACCCCAAAGTATCTCATCTTTGTAACGTTAATCCCTACTGCTTGTGCAGCTTGTGGATTTTCACCACATGCTCTTAATCTCATACCAAAAGCTGTCTTATATAATAAAAATGTACTTACAGCTAATATAACAAGTACTAACCATGTTGTTGCATAAGTTCTTGTAAAGAATAGCGGTCCTAATACCGGTATATCTTTTAATATACTTATACTTTGTGGTACAAACCCCATAGTTATTCTTATATTACCACTACCAGTGATATTTCTTGCTAAAAATACTGTTAAAGCTCCTGCCACCATATTTATAGCTGTACCACTTATTACTTGGTCTGCATTTAAATTTATACTAGCAAAAGCATGTAATATTGAAAATAACGCCCCAACTAAAGCTGCTACTAATAAGCCAATCCATAAAGCACTTTCAACACCTGCTGCTTGAAGCTTAGATATAGTTAAAGCTCCTGCAAAAGACCCAACAATCATAAATCCATCTAATCCTATGTTAATTATACCACTTCTTTCACAATATAATGCACCTAAAGCTGTAATTAGCATCGGTATTGTATAAGCTATTGCATAAGGAAAAATCTTAACTAATATATCCCACATTATTTCTCCACCGCCCTTTCAGTAGTTTTACCTGCTATCACTTTTTTCTTTTCTTCTTTTATTTTCTTAAACTTATTTATTACCTTATCCATAATCATACTTGTAGCTGCAAAGTAAATAATTGTTGCTATAATTGTATCTGCAAGTTCTGGTGGTACTTTAACATTAGCATTCATAAATCCTTTACCAACATAAAGAACACCAAAGAATAATGCTGATAATAATACTCCAAATGGTGAGTTATTACCTAATAAAGATACTGCTATACCATCAAATCCTTGTGAAGGCATAACCCCTATTTGCATAACTTGTGAGTTACCCATATATTGAACAACTCCTGCAAGACCAGCTAGCGCCCCTGCAATCATCATTGATACAACAATATTTCTATTTACTGGCATACCTGCATATTCTGCACCAAATTTATTATATCCAACGGCCTTTAATTCATATCCTAAAACCGTCTTATTAAGTATAAGCCAAATAATTACAACAGATATTATTGCTAATAATATACCAAGGTTTATGTATGAACCTCCAAACATTTTTGAAAGCCACTCAGACTTTAGTGTAGCTCCTTGAGCAAGCTTTGCTGATTCTGTTTCTGTAGTTCCTTTTAAATATTGTGGAACCATATAATATACTATCCAGTAAGCAGTCCAGTTCATCATGATTGATGAAACAACTTCATTAACCTTAAATAACGCTTTTAAAACTCCTGGTATAGCTGCCCATAAAGCTCCAGCCATTATACCACATATAACCATTAAAGGTATTAATACTGGTGATGGTAAATCTACTAAAATACCTATTGCTGTTACTGTAAATCCACCTGCTAACATTTGTCCAGGAGTACCTATATTAAATAACCCAGTCCTATTTGCAAAGGCAACCGACAACCCTGTTAATATTAAAGGTGTAGCCGTCGCAATTGAATTACCAATTCTCTGAGTATTCATTAATCCACCTTTAAAAAGGTAAGTATATCCATCTATTGGGTTATACCCCATAGATAACATTAATAAAAATCCTGCAAATAATCCTAAAACTATTGCCATAAGAGATTTTAACAATTGATTCTTATGCACTAAGCTTCCTCCTTCTTTACGCCGGCCATCATTAAACCAACTTCATTTTCATTTGTTTCATTAGCATTGACTATCCCTATTAATTCACCATTATTTACTACAGCAATCCTATCTGATACATTTAATACTTCATCAAGTTCAAGTGATACTAAAAGGACAGCCTTTCCTAAATCTCTTTGTTCTACTAATCTCTTGTGTATATATTCTATAGAACCAACATCTAGCCCTCTTGTAGGCTGAACAGCTATTAATAAATCCGGATTCGATTCTATTTCACGTCCTATTACTCCTTTTTGTTGATTACCACCTGATAAAGATCTTGCTATAGATTGTCCACCTTCACCACTTCTAACATCGAAAGTTTCTATTATTTTATTTGCATATTCTCTTATCTTTGCTCTATTAATTAAGCCAAATTTAGAAAATGGAGCTTTTTTATATGCCTTTAACACCATATTATCTTCCATTGTATAATCAAGAATCAATCCTCTCTTATGTCTATCTTCTGGAATATGTGCAATGCCATCATCAATTCTTTGACGGATAGATTCTTTTGTTATATCTTTATTCTTAAATTCTATTATTCCTGATTCAACTTGTCTCATACCAGTTAATGCTTCAACCAATTCAGTTTGTCCATTACCTTCAACACCAGCTATACCTACTATTTCTCCAGCTTTAATATCTAATGAAAAATTCTTTAGACCTAAAACTTTCTTATTATTTTTAACTGAAATATTCTTTATACTTACAACAGTTTCTTTGGGTTTAGCTTCTGATTTTTCTACTTTAAATGATACCTCTCTACCAACCATCATTTTAGCCATTTCTGATTCAGTAGTATCTTTTACATCAACTGTTCCTATGTATTTACCTCTTCTAATAACTGTACACTTATCAGCTACAGCTTTAATTTCCTTTAATTTATGTGTTATGATGATTACAGATTTCCCTTCTTTTGTCATTTCTTTTATAATTGAAATCAATTCATCAATTTCACTAGGTGTTAATACAGCTGTAGGTTCATCAAATATTAATACATTTGCATTTCTATATAACATCTTAAGTATTTCTACTCTTTGTTGCATCCCAACTGAAATATCTTCAATCTTTGCATATGGATCTACATTTAATCCATACTGTTTAGATAATTCTTCAATTCTCTTGGCAGCTGTTTTAATATCTACTACTAAACCTTTTTTAGGCTCACATCCTAGAGTTATATTTTCAGTAACTGTAAAGTTCTCCACAAGCTTAAAGTGTTGGTGAACCATCCCAATTCCTAAATCATTTGCTACATTAGGATTAGAAATTTTCACTTCTTTACCTCTTACCTTTATACATCCTCTATCTGGTTTATACATACCGAATAACATTCCCATAAGAGTTGATTTTCCAGCTCCATTTTCTCCTAAAAGAGCATGTACTTCTCCCTTTTTAAGTTGAAGTTTTATATTATCATTCGCCACTATTCCTGGAAACTCTTTACGGATATTAAGCATCTCTACTACATATTCCATTGATATCCTCCTTAAACTAAAAATATTTACTATTATATTCAGCTACTTTTACAATTACATTTTCATACACGAAACTTTATTTAATTTATAACGACAAATAAAAATGCATCCAGTTTTACAACCGGATGCACATATATATAATATATTATACTTCTGAATTAACTACTATTTCACCATTCTTTATAGCTTCTAAAACTTCCTTAACTTTTTCAACTGTTGAATTACTTAAGTTTGGATTTTCTGATGGTATACCAATGCCATCATTTTTAGCATCAAATGTTATAGTTTGTCCACCCGGGAAAGTACCTTTTAATTCTGCTTCTATCATTTGGTAAGCTGCTTCATCTATCTTCTTAATAGCTGAAGTTAATATTACAGATGTTCCATCCGATTTTAAACCATCATTGTATTGGTCAGAGTCAACACCAATTACCCATACCCCTTCTCTAGTCTTAGCTTCAGTAATAACACCATTTCCTGTTCCACCTGCGCAAGCAAAGATAGCTTTTACACCATTGTCATACATAGTTGCTGCTAATTGCTGCCCTAATGCTGTATCAGTAAATGATCCTGAGTATACTACGTTCTCATCTTTTAAAGTTACTCCTGTACCAAGATTTTCATTAGCATAAGCTACACCTTGCTTAAATCCAGCATCAAATCTTTGTACTGAAGGTATTTCCATACCACCAATGAATCCCAAATCACCACTTTTTAATTCTAAGGCTGCTGCAACACCTGCTACAAATCCTGATTCTTGCTCAGCAAAAAATAGCGCAGCTGTATTATCTGCTACTAAAGCATTTCCATTTCCATCATTTGGCTCACCATCAATGATTACAAACTTTGCATCGCTATATTTTTCTTGAGCTGAATATATAGCTCTTTCAAACTTAAATCCTGGACATATTATAAATTTATAATCTGCATCGTAAAGATTTTGAATTTGAGTTAAGTAATCAACTTCTGTTTCTCCATCTGGTTTCATATAATTTCTTTCAATTCCTAATTTCTCTTCAGCTAATCCAATTCCTTCCCAGCTTCCTTGGTTAAATGATTTATCATCTATTGTTCCTGAATCTGTTACCATACCAACTTTTAAAGTTGCCTCTTCACTACTTTTGACTTCATTACTTCCACATCCTACTAACCCTGTTACCATTAAAGCTGAAAGAACTAATGCTATTGATTTCTTTTTCATAAATTTTCCTCCTAAACTTTTTTCAATAAGTTATATTTCCTAAATACTTCTATATGAAAACCCATGTAAATTATCTTACTAAATTAACATGTATAGCTTAGTTACATTTAAATTAAATATATCAATTAGCATTTTATACCTTATTATGCATTAAGTCATATACAATTAAATTTACCCATAGCTTAGAAATTTTAGGTTTCCAGTAGAAACATCCCACCATATTAGGGATTTATATGAATAATCATAGCCCTCTTATAACAAACTATATTTCTTATAACAAACTATATTTTCATTATAATTCAAAACATTCGTAATATCAACATATTTTTTTCATTTCTTATAAACTTATACAAAATTTGCTTTGCTTCTGTTATTGCACCATTTCCAGTTATCGCCGCTGATTAGAATATGGCTGTAACTCAACTATAATACATTTTAGGCTGCTAATTGTATCCCTTCCCAAGTTCCTTGGTTAAATCAATATATTTACATTATATTCTTTCATCCATATATTAAGTTGAATTAAATATGCTATAAGTTGTGGCCCTGTCATCAATTGCCCAAACCAAGGAGTAGTATATGATTTTCCTTCCGTATCAACTATTTCTTTAACAACTTTCTTATCAATTATTTCTAAAATAGGAGAATTATTATCACTTAAAATTTTATTCATTTCTTTACATACCATTTCTGTATATATAGGATTATGGGTTTTAGGATACGGACTTTTTTTTCTATAAACCACATCTTCTGGCAATACTCCTTCTAAAGCTTTTCTTAAAATCCCCTTTTCTCGTCCATGAAGAAGCTTTATCTCTGCTGGAAGATTAAAAGCATATTCCACTATCCTAATATCTGCAAAGGGAACTCTAACTTCTAAACTATTATACATACTACATCTATCTTTTCTATTTAATAGATTTACCATAAACCATTTTAAATTCAAATAGAACATTTCTTTCATTCTATAATTTTTCTTATCTTCATTTTCAAAATGTGGTACTTCCTTTAAAGTTTTTAAATATTCATATTCAGCACATTCTTCTATATTAAACTTTTTAATTTTTTCATTTAAAATACTTTTTCTCATTCCTACAGCTCTAGACCAAGGAAAAGTTTTTGCATTTAACATTTCTTCATTAGTATACCATGGATATCCACCAAAAATTTCATCTGCACATTCGCCTGATAAACTTACTACAAAATTCTTTCTAATTTCTTTACAAAATAGCAATAAAGACGAATCTACATCTGCCATCCCTGGAAGATCTCTTGCCAAAGTTGACTCTTTCAATGCCAATACCAAATCTTTATGATTTAATACGACATTTTTGTGGTTACTTTTAATAAACTCTGCCATCCTAAAAGCCCAGTACTTATCTGAAGTAGGCTGAAATAAAGAAGATTTAAAATACTTTTCATTATCTTTATAATCAATAGAATAAGTATTTAGTATCTTGCCCCTATTTCTAAACTCTTCTGCTGCTATTGCTGATATGGCTGATGAATCCAATCCACCTGATAAAAAAGTACATATTGGTACATCTCCCACCAATTGACGCTTTATTGCATCAAAGAGTAATAGCCTTACATGTTCTGCCGCTTCTTCTACTGTTTCTTTATTTTCCTGTAAAGTAACCTTCCAATACTCCCAAACTTTTATATTTTCCTTATTTATAAGCAAACAATTAGCTGGTGCAATTTCCAAAATATTTTTATAAATAGCTTTTCCTGGAACTACCGCTGGACCTAAAGCAAATAGTTCAGTTATTCCTTCTCTATCAATTTGAGCCTTTACCATAGGATTTGCTAGTATTGCTTTTATTTCAGAAGCAAAAATTATATTTTTATTATTTATAGAATAAAATAAAGGTTTTACCCCCATTTGATCTCGTGCCAAAAACACTTGTTCTTTTTCTTCATCATAAATGGCAAAAGCAAATATTCCATTAAATTTTTTTATACAATTAACACCCCATGCTATATAAGACATTAATAGCACTTCTGTATCACTGTAAGAATCAAAAAAATAACCTTCTTCTAAAAGACTTTTTCTTAACTCTTCAGTATTATATAATTCACCATTATATACTAACACATACTTATTACCATTGATTATTTTTATCATAGGTTGTTCTCCACCTTCAGGGTCAACCACTATCAATCTTCTATGTCCTAAAAGTACATTTTCACTTTCATATATCCCTTCACTATCTGGTCCTCGCCTCTCTAATATATCAGTCATTTTTTTTATAATTTTGCTGTTTGATTTTAAACTTTCACTAAAATTTACCCATCCAGCTATACCACACATAATTTCACCTTCTCATTATTTTAATATAATACACAATTTATGTAATAAAAATAATCTAGGTGATTATTTTTAATTAATACTATAATAATTAGTTGAATCACATTAAAGCTAGTTAAGATTTCATAAGTTACAAGGTGAAATGCTACACCAGTTAAGAATTAACACTTCGTTAATTAAGTTCATAAGCAAAGCAACATGAACTGTTTAACTAAATAATAAAGGAATAGCCGTTTGGCTATTCCTTTATTATTTGCTTTCATTTCTTATTGTTATTGTTAATGTTGTTATTAATCCTCCATACAGAACTATTGCTCCTATAAAGAAGAATGTCATTGCTATCGGTGTCATAATTACGCAACCTCACTTTCATTATCAAAATCTAATGAATTTTTATTTTTCCACGGCATTTTACTAAGTAAAAGTGCACCTATTATTCCAATTCCTACAATAGCCCAACCATATGTTATAAGCTCAGCTGTTGAATAGCCTCCATATGGCGTTTTAATTTCAGTAATTATACTGCTTATTAACATAATTGCAAGTATTGCTGGTGTTACATATTTAATAATAATATCCCACCATTTTCCTATTCTATAATAAGAAACTGAATTTGTATGATTTCTAATAGTTTGTGGTTTAATTATCCATCCTATTACAAATGCTTCTAATAATCCAATAACCACTATTCCATAATTATTAACAAAGTTGTCTATAATATCCAATAAATAAAGTCCTGCTCTTGTAGCAAATGCTATACTAACGATAAAACCTACTCCGCATATTAGACTTACTACTTTTTTTCTTTCCCATCCTGTTTTGTCAATAACTGCTGAACTTACAGCTTCTACTAAAGATACCGATGAAGTTAAACCTGCAAATACTAAACATGTAAAAAATAATACTCCAAGTATTGTTCCCCAAACTCCCATTAATCCAAATACCTTAGGGAAAACTATAAACGCTAATCCTATTCCACCTGAAACAACTTCTTCAAATGGTAATGATTGACTTGAAGCCATAAATCCTAATATTGCAAATACACCTATAGCACATAAAAACTCAAATCCACAATTTGCAAATGCAGTCATAAATGCACTATTATTTATATCACTCTTCTTTGGAAGATAACTTGAAAAAGTCATCATAATTCCCATTCCAACACTTAATGAAAAGAATACTTGCCCATAAGCTGCAATCCAAACTTGTGGCTCTAACATTTTACTCCAATCTGGTGTAAATAATTTATTTAAACCAATAGTTGCACCTTCTAATGTAACTCCTCTTATAACAATTATAATCATTATAATTATTAATAGTGGTAATAATATTTTATTAAGTTTCTCTATACCACCTTTTACACCCTTATAACAAATAAACCAGTTAACTGCCCATAAAATTGCAATTCCTATAAGTATTGGCCATATTATGTAACCGAACTCAAATGCAGAATTTGAAGATTGAAGGAAATCATTATAAAAATATGAATTTGTATCATTTCCCCATCCTTTTGTAAAGCTTAATGTTAAATATCTTAATGCCCAACTTAATATCATTGAATAATAAGCTAATATAATAAATGCATTAATAGTTGGCCACCAACCAAGCCATTCCCATTTTTTATTTGCTCTAGCAATTGCTAAAGGTGTTGAACCTTTATATTTATGTCCCATTCCATACTCTAATATAAGTATTGGAATAGCTGCTGTAAATATAGCTACAAAATATGGAACTAAGAATGCTCCTCCACCATTTGTATATACTAAATAAGGAAATCTCCATATATTCCCTAAACCTACAGCTGATCCTACAGCTGCAAGAATAAATCCTAACTTACTCCCCCACTGTTCTCTATTTTCTTGCATTTTTATCCCTCCGTTTTATTAATTTATCATCTAATAAGCTTTTTTATTGCTAATTCGTTATGTTTTATCGTTCTTTTCTATATAATATATCATTTAGTATATTTGTGCAACATAAAATTATACTTTTATCATATATACATTAATATTTTTATAAAAATATTAATGTATACGATTATATTTTAATTATTTTTAAATTTAAAGTACCATTTTATAATAAAATGATTTTTAAATTACCTCCTAATTCCTTTAAATAAACAATGGGGCTGTCTCATCAAAAATTTTATATACAATATATTGTATTATTTATTCTTAATGCGACATCCCCATCTCTTAATTATATTATTAACTTTTTATCTTTAATTCATTTAATCTTTTTTCTATAAATAGTGCAACACCATCTTCATCACAACTTCCAATTACATCTGTAGAAATACACTTAACCTTCTCCACAGCATTTGATGTAGCATAACATTCATCAGCTAATTCAAACATTGGTATATCATTTAAATTATCTCCAAAACACACAAGCTTATCATGCTCTATATATTCACTTAAAAGCTTAATTCCATTTGCCTTAGAAGCTGCTGCACTATAAGCTTCAAGGAAGTAACATCCACTTTCATATATATCTTCATAATATTCAACAAATATTTCATCTATCTTCTTAAGTTCTTCATATATCCCTTTTATTTTTTCGTATTTATCAAAAACTATAAAATTAATTATTTTTGATTCCTTCAAAAACTCCTTATAATCTTCTACTTTTAAGAAAGTTTTTTGCTTTCTATCAGCTCTTTCTTTGTAGAAATTATATTCCCAAGAGTATTCAAATTCTTTATGATAAACCCATAAATGATTATTTTTTACTCCATATACCATGGCATTCTTATGAAATTTATTTAATATATCGAAAACTTTGTCTACTGTATTTTTTTCTATTTCTTTTATATTAATATATTTTTCTTCTTTAATATCGTAAAGCAATACACCATTCATTAGTACTGCTGGAAGTTTTAAATTTACATCTTGTAATAAATCCACAACTGTTGCAGGTGTTCTTGCCGTAGCAACTGTAAAGTTAACACCATCATCTATAAGCTTATTTAAAATCTCAATTGACTTTATAGATACCTCTTTATTACTATTTAATAAAGTTCCATCTAAATCTGTAACAAATAATTCCATAATTTTTACCTCATACCTTGTCTTTATAGTTACTTATTTCTTTTCCTGCGAGTATTACATTATATACTATAAATAATATAAATTCTAGTATTTTTTTAAAATTATGTTCTTTTTCTTCTGTGAATAAAAAGTTAAAGAATAAGATTCTAATTTATTTTACCAATATATCTTTCTACTATTCTTTAATTACTTTGATATATTCTTTATTTCTTATACCAATTACCGAACGATTATTGCTAAGATAGTCATTGATAATAGCTATTGCTTCTTTTGTTATGACTTCACCAGGACATAACAAAGGTATTCCAGGTGGATATGGTATTATAGCTTCACTGGCAATATTTTTATCTGCTTCATTTATTTTTACATATTTATACTCTTTTTTAAAAACCTCATAAGGTTCCAATACTTTTTCAGGAATAAAGGAATAATATTTAGAGTAATTATCTTGTCTTATATCCTTAAGCTGTAAATTTTCAAATGCTTTTAAGAGCTTATTAAAATCATTATCATCATTTATAGGAGATAATAATAAAACCACTCCTGAAGCAAAGCTCATTTCACATTGTATTCCTTGCGTTCTTAAATACTCTAAGAGCTTATGCCCACTATATTCCTTTGATAAAGTTACAATATATCGAGATTTATCAATATCATAATTTTCTGATAAATCCTCTTTTGATATTATATAAACTTTATTTAACAAATTAATTATATTTTTATATTTTTCCGCCTTATTTATAAGTTTTTCATATTCATCATTACCATATTCATCTAAATAGAATCTTGCATAATCCAGTGATGACATAATAAGATATGACGGTGAAGTAGTCATAAAAGTATTTAGATAAAATTCTATATCATTATCGTCTCTATTAGATAAAAGATAAGATCCTTGGGTTAAGGCTGGCAATGTCTTATGAGCACTTAAAACCACATAATCAGGTATACTATAAATAGCTTTAGGTAGATTGTCATTTGCAATAAAATGAGCACCATGGGCACTATCTACTACTATTTTTAATCCTCTTATCTTTAAATCTCTAAGCACTTCTTCAATATCATAAGTTATACCAAAATAACTTGGATAAGTTAAAATAATTCCCTTTAAGTTTTCACATTGCTCTATGGCATCATAAATATTCTTCTTATCTGGTGGTAGAAATATTCCTAACTTTTCATCTATTAGTGGTTCAATATATTTAACTTTTAGTTTCCTTAAAATAAGTCCATTATAAATAGACTTATGGCAATTCCTTTCAACTAATACCTCATCGCCTTCATTAAAGGCTGCAAAAATTGAACAAAGATTACCTCCAGTGCTTCCATTAACCATAAAGTACGCCTTTTTCACACCATATGTCTTAGCTAATAATTTCTGTGCTTCTAATATTATGCCTTCTGGTGCATGAAGGTTATCTAAAGGTTCCACTTCTGTTATATCAAGATAACCCATGGTATCTACAAATTCTTTTCCTATATCGTCTTTTAAAAAGCCCTTTCCACACTTATTGCCAGGCATTGAAAAAATTAAATTTTCTTCCTTTTTATATTTTAATACTTCATCTAAAAGAGGTGTTTTTTTACTCATCTAAGTTCTCCATTCAATGTTTTATCTATGATATTATAATACAAATTATAGCTTTTCCTCACATTCTTTAATAAATTATTTAATTATTTGTAATTATACATATAATTATTGTAAGTAACTAAACTGTTAGACATACAAAACTTACTATATTTCTTATTACCTTGTAATTATTTCTATACACTTATTATGAAACACTTTACTGCTTATAGCTATCAAATCTTCTTTATTTATATTTTTTAAGCCCTTGATTTCATCAAAATATAACTCATAATTACCAAACATAATATCATACATTGCTACTGCATTAGATAATCTTATGCTTTGTTCTTCATTAAATAACCTCTTTAATTTCAAGCTTTTTACAAGTCCATCAATTTCCTTCTTAGATAGATTTTCTAATGTTTCTTCTAAATTTTCAAAAATAATCTCAATGGAATTTATAGCTTCTTGTATTTTTTCTTCTCCAGTACTGAAAGTAATTTTATATAATCCAATACCACTTTCATTACTCACTTTAGTTAACACATCATACACTAAACCTTTTTTAGTTCTTAAACTATCAAATAGAAGGGAGTTAACACCTTCCCCAATATATTGATTTAAAACTTTAAAAATCTTTATTTCTTCATGATTTAAAACACTGATATCATATGTAATTAAAACTTTTGCAGTGTTAATGCCCTCTCTTTTATCTCTATAAATTCCTCCCTTAGCTTTTTCACTTTCTGTTAAAGTTGTTGTAAAACCACTATTATCCCAACTAATGAAATATTTATTAACAATCTCAATTATCTCCTTAAAACTCTTTTGAGATATTATCACTATGGTTGTGTTTTCTGGGAAATAATATTTATTATAAAACTCTTTTACATCCTCAATGCTTATATTTTCTAAAGATTTTTCCATTCCAATAATTGGATATTTTATCCTTCTATCTTTGTAGCTATTAAGAAATAATTTATCTTCACAAAATTGCTCTACTTCCTCATCCCACTCTTTAAGTTCTTCCTTAATAACATCCATCTCTTCTTTAAAGCCATCATTCCCTAAAGTAGTATTAATTAATAAATCTGCATATAACTCTATACCTTTTGCTAAATCCTCACTTAATAATGTACCATAATAAATCACATAAGGATAATTAGTCATGGCATTTTGAAAACCAAAAATTTCACTGAACTCTTTATTTATTTCTACTTCTGATCTATTGCTTGTACCCTTATATATCATGTGTTCTGTTACATGTGCAATCCCAAACTTCCCCTCTGTATCTCTTATTGCACCTGCATCTAGTGCAATAGATATAGATGACAACATGGAATCAGTACTTTTATACACAAGCTTTAAACCATTCTTTAATATATATTCTTGCATAATACCCCCTAAAAATTTAATCGATAAACTGCTACTGCTTTTTAATAAAAAAACGAAGCTATTGCTTCGTTTTTTTATTATTCTGCCTTAAGTGCTATAGCACATTCAATTCTCTTCTTTTGCATTTGACATCCAATATCGTAAGGATTGTTAATATCATTATTGAACGCTATGTTATTAGCTTGGCATCCACCAGAGCAATAGAATCTAGCCCAACAGTTTCTACATTTTGGCTTATTGTATATATGTGCTTTCTTAAAACTCATTCCTAAATCTGCATTATAACTATCATCATAAATGCTTCCTAATTTATATTCTTCCTTACCAACAAATTGGTGACATGGATAAACTTCACCTTGTGGCGTTATTGCAACATATTCAAATCCTGCTCCACAACCTGATATTCTCTTATAAACGCAAGGACCACCATTTAAATCTACTTTAAAGTGGTAGAAGTTAAACTCTTTTCCTTCTGCTTTCTTTTGTACTAGTTCATCATATAATTTATCATAGCTTTCAAATATTTTAGGTAAGTCTTCTTTTCTTAAAGCTAACGGATGTCCATCTTCTAAAACAACTGGCTCGATAGATATTTCTCTAAATCCTTCATCTACCATCATCTTAACATCTTCATAGAAATCAAGATTTTCTCTTGTAAATGTACCTCTTACAGTATGAGCTTTATTCTTATCTCTCTTAGCTACCATTTTCTTTATATTTGGTAATATTTGATCATATGATCCTTTACCATCAAATCTAATTCTTACCTTATCATTCACTTCTTTTCTACCATCTATGGAAAGGATTATGTTTTCTAACTCCTTATCCATATAGTCCATCATCTCATCAGTTAAAAGTGTAGCATTAGTGGTCATGGTAAATCTTATTCTCTTATTCCATTTTGCTTCATTTTCTCTAGCATACGCAATAATTTCTTTGATTGTATCCATCATCATTGTTGGTTCTCCACCAAACAAATCTATTTCAATATTTTTTCTAGGACCACTTCTTTTAACTACATAATCTATTGCTTTTTTTGCTGTTTCTAATGACATCTTACCTTTATGTCCATTATATTCTCCTTCATCGGCAAAGCAATACTTGCATCTTAAATTACAAGCATGGATTATATTTAAACATACTGCTTTTATATAATCTCTATCATCCATTGAAGAATGAGCTATATCTTCATACTGATCTTCTGTGTAAAGAATTCCTTCAGCAACTAATTCTTGTAGTTCTTCATAAGCTTCTTCAACTACATCAGCCCCATATTTAGCTCCAAAATCTGCTACTAACTCCTCTTTTGATCTTAATTTGTTGTCATCTACTAAATCATATACTAGCTCGTCTACTATATGAACTGCTCCAGTATTTACATCTAAAACAAAGCATTTTCCACCTTGTTTAAATTTATGAATTAATGACATTAATACATCCTCCTTATAACAATACAGCTATTATTAAACACTACACTATATATAAATTTTTCTTTAGTAATCTTAATAATTCAACTTTATTAACTTACGCTACAATTTATAGGTATTCTTTCTTTAATTTCTTAAAAGTATAGGCAGTAACTAAGCATTATAGTTACTGCCACTTTTTAACTATGCTTCACATTCTAAATTAGCAACTGTGCAAGAAGTCTTACAAGCTGATTGACATGAGTTTGCACATTCCTTACAGCCTGGTTTGCTTAAGCTATTTTTTATATTTGTCTTGTTTATTGTTTTGATATGTTTCATGTACAAATCCTCCATTTTATATTAATAACAACGGTTATTATAACACATTTTACCGTGGTAATAAAGCTATTACTTTCCATAACATCTTTTTTTTACTATGAATATAAATAAAGTAGCTAAGCTAACAAACTTAAACTACTTAACTACTTTTCTACAATGAACTTTCCTTCTTAATTTCATTTATCATTTCTTCTTCACTTAAAGTCTTATCATCATAAGAATTATATAAATCATCTAATGAAACAGTATAATAAAGTCCTTTTTCTTTTTTATTTTTTTTATTTTTTTCACTGACCTTATTTTTTATCATGGTTCCAGCTGCAACTGAAGCTGCTATTGCTGAAAGTGCTCCTATAAGAATCTTTTTTCCATTTTTTCCTGACATGCTTTCACCTCTCTTATTATAAAAATTATAATAATTTATATTAATTTAATCAATTTATTTTTTCATTGAATTAAATTAATAATTTCTATTTTTTTTCATACTTACATCACCATATCCTAAAAAATTATAACTATTAATTATATTTCCATTATAATTGTATTTTATAACCATATATAACAAAAAAGCTATTGCAACTTTGCAATAGCTTCTAAATTTTTAAGAAAATGGTTGATATACACTTTCATTTAAGTATATGCTATCAACTAAATTTCCTGATGAATCATACTTATCTAAGTAAGTATAGCAATAAAGACTGCTTACAGCCTCTACTCTTGGTTCATAAGTATATCCATTAGTAGCATTTGAATTTGACCATATTTCCACAGTTAGTGACCCACCTGTTGATGAAGTAGTTATTATTAATGGATAATCATAAGTATTAACAAATCTTAAATCAATTAAGTCATCTGCTAATGTTGCATCTAATCCTATTCCTATATATCCTACTGTCATCATATGGTTTTGTCTTTCTGTTGGAAGTATTCCAGCTCTAAGCTCTGCGTTGTATAAAGTAGTAGCTATCTGGCATACTCCTCCTCCCATTCCTGGAACTACTTGTCCACCTACATACGTATTGGAACTTACAAAACCTCTCTCTGCTGTAGTTGGACCGATTCCATCAGTACAAGAGAATTCTTTGCCAGGCATTAATAACGTATTATTAAAATATGCTGCCCCAGTTTGAATGTTATGTCCACTATTTCCAGCTGAAAAATACGTTGTAAAGCTTGAAATTCTAGTATCTATTGTTCTTAATTCACTAGCTTTTATATCTGCTTCACTTTCAACTAATGATCCATTAGCAACTACATCAGCACCACCATTTTTTCCAGTAATTTGAGAAGTTATTGAATCAACTAATGTTTGCTCATCTAATATATATCCGCTTTGTTCTTCTACTACATTAACTACTCCACCTGAAATTGATGCACTTGCATTTACTGGTTCAACTTTTACATCTTCAGCTATCTGTGCAACAAATTCTTTAATTTTTTCTTCATTAACAGTAGTTGTTAAGTCATAAGTTTTTTTCTTAGGTTCATTAATTAAATTTAATTTCCCCTTGAAGCTTTTATTTTTACCATATGACATTATTTCATCTTTAACTTTATCTGTATCAGTAGTTACATCTAACTCAGTATAACTTGAAGAATATTCTTTACCATTCACAGTTACCTTAATTGTTTTATTAGCAATCTCAGCATCTTTTTCTGCTAATATTTTTGATAAATCCGCTTCATTTAATTCACCTACAGGTTCAGAATAAATATACACTTCTGGATATACCTTATTTTCATAACTATCCACAAGCTTTTTATTGCTTATCCACCAATATAATATCCCACCTATAATGACTATAAGAACTATAATACCTATTGTTAACCCTACCTTAAATTTTTTACTTTTTACATTTACATCCTTATGAATATCTTTTTCAGAAATTCTCTGCATAGTATCTTCAGATTCAATCTTTTCTTCATGAGTTTTATTTTCTATTTCTTCTTTAGCAATTGTTTCTTTTACTTCATCTAATTTTTTATTATCATTATTCATATTCATCCCTCCCTTATTTAAACAACTTTTCCCATAAACCATTATACACTATTTATACCTATTCTTATCATTTTTTGTTCGCAAAATTCTCTAATTTTTTTACTGTTTATTTTTTTCTTTATACTGTTATTTATTTTAGTGTATACTATAAATACTATTATTATATTAAGGAGACACCAATGAATAAATCATTTAATGAATTAAATATAAACCAGTCTATTGTTATGGCATTAAAAAAACAAAATATCACAACCCCAACAGGTATTCAAGAAACTTCTATTCCTTTTGCTTTAGAAAATAAAGATATTATTGCTGAAGCACATACTGGAACTGGCAAAACCCTTGCATTCCTTATTCCTATATTTGAAAAAATAAACTTAGAAAAACGTGAAATGCAAGCTATTATTTTAGCTCCTACTCACGAATTAGTAGTTCAAATTGAATCACAAATAAAACTTCTAGCTACTAATTCTCATATGGATATTAAATCTTTATCAATAATGGGCGAATCTAATATTGAAAAGCAAATAAAGAAACTAAAAGAAATTAAACCTCACATAATTATTGGTTCTCCTGGAAGAATCCTTGACTTAATCAAGAAAAGAAAAATTACTGCTCACACTATTAAAACAATCGTACTAGATGAAGCAGATAATTTATTATCTAAAAATAAACCTACAATAATAAAAGATATTATAAAGTCAACTATGAAGGACCGTCAGCTAATGTTCTTCTCTGCAAGCATTAATAAAGAAACTTTAAACCTTGCTAAAACATTAGTAAAAGAAGTTGAAATCATTAAGATTGAAAATAAATCTGAAATAAATCCAAGAATTGAACACATCTGTATCTTAGGTAGCCTAAGAGATAGATTTGAAAATTTAAGAAAACTACTTGCTGCTGAGCAACCTAAAAGAGCTATTGTATTTGTTAATAACAATACTGAGCTTAGACAAATTAATGAAAAACTACAATACCATAAAGTTAAATCTACAGCTATTTATGGAAATGCTTCTAAAGAAGAACGTCAAAGAGCTTTAGACTCCTTTAGAAGAGGTAAATGTAATGTTCTTGTTTCTTCTGACTTATCTGCTAGAGGTCTAGATATTCCTGAAGTAAGCCATATAATCAGCTTAGATTTCCCTGTAAATCCTAATGAATACTTACATAGAGCTGGAAGAACAGCTAGAGGAAATAATTCTGGAGTTTCTCTGTGCTTAATAACTAATAAAGATATTGAAATACTTCAATCTTATGAAAAAGCCTTTGGCATTGAGTTTACCGTAAAAAAATTATACGGTGGAAAACTTATGGACATGGAGCAACAATAAAAAAAGCAGCTTTATAGAGCTGCCTTTTTTATAGGATTATTTTCTTTTTGCATTTACTTATTATTTTATCAATTATAGGATCAAATAAATCTAAAATATCTTCATTTTGTTCTGCAATGCTATAATTTACAATTGATTTATGCATAGGAAGCTCTCCTAATAAATCTACATTCATATCCTTTAAGAATTTTTCTGTGTTTTCACCATCAAACATTCTAATTTTCTTATTACAGTCAGGACATTGTATATAACTCATATTTTCAATAACACCAAGTACTTCTATGTTCATTTTTCTAGCCATATTAATTGACTTTGATACTATCATAGATATCATATCTTGAGGTATAGATACCATTACAACACCTTTTATAGGAATTGATTGCATTACTGTTAGTGGTACATCACCAGTTCCAGGTGGCATATCTATTATTAAGTAATCTAGCTCTCCCCAGTATACTCCTGTCCAGAACTGATTAACTATTCCTGTAATAGCTGGTCCTCTCCAAATCACAGCTTCATCTTCTTTTTCAACCACTAGATTTAAAGACATTACTTTAATTCCTTCAGCAGTTTCTACTGGATAAATAAGTTGTTCAGTTCCCCTAGCTCTTTCATTTTCTATATGAAATAACCTTGGTATACTAGGTCCTGTTATATCAGCATCTAAAACCCCAACTTGATATCCTCTAGCTGCTAATTCTTTTGCTATCATAACTGACATTGTTGATTTACCAACTCCGCCTTTACCGCTCATTACTCCAATTATATTTTTAATTTTATTTTGTGGATTATTTACTATTCCGCAACTTTGTTCATCTTTACCACATGTTCCTTTACTTGGACAACTATTACAGCTTCCCATAGTAATCACCTCTTATCTATTGAATTCAATATAAACTATATTTTATTCTTCTTACATATGGTTGTCAAACTATATATATCCTATTAAATACACATCTAAAAAAATAACCTTTTCTTATTTTAATCATATATTATTTTATACTGCTTCATAGGAGAATTTGATTTTGAAGGATAAAAAAAACACTACAAATTCTAATGAAACTTCTGATTCTAATGAAACTTCTGAAAACAATAATAATTTTGAACAATTAATAAAGCAACAAGATATTGATTTAGCAAACTTAGAAAAAATAGGTCTGTTTTTTTTGCTTTATGGCTATTCTATTTTTGTAGTTGATGCAAATTTAGATATATTAGAAGCTTTAGATAGGAATAATACTGGCTATATCCCAGATAGTGTAACCTTATATGGGCAGGAACTTGTTCTTACAGGTTATATACTATTATTTATAGTAGCTTCAAAAAGAGTTGCCGAGAAAGCTTTTAGATCAAAGTGAACATCTTCTTTAAATGGATTTCTCTTATATTTAAATATTTTATAGAAATGATATATAAATACAATTATATTTGAAAGAAGTGAAATAATACTCACTATTAAAAGTGCTTTAGCATTATGTGATGATTACACGGCAAAAATTGATGTATCCACAAAGCTAGGGAATGTCATTGTAAACATCATCCAAGCTGCTAAAGTATAAGCCCTATTTTGTATCCAAACTCCTTTTTTAATAAATATTAATGGAAGTGTACATGAAATTAGTAAGGCTGCTCCTGCATAAAATGAATGATCTGACACACAATTATATACATATACAAAATTCCATAAATCATATGCTATAATCCAAAACCATAGCTGATCTGGCCATATCATATCTCTACTTCTATCCTTACTTACAAATATTCCTACCCATCCTGATATAGTAAGAATATTTAATATTCCTGCAATACCATTAATTATATTCCAAGGTCCACCAAGCATCCATACTCCATCAACAATTCCTTCAGCATATCCATAACACTGAAAATCTCTTACTACTGCTTCTAATATATTAACTGCTAAAATTATTGCTGGAAGCATCAGAATATACTTATTATCCTTCCAAGATTTAAAATACCTAATTCCCATAAAAATAAGACATCCAGCTAATGCAGAATATACCTTTACCCAATGAAACCATGTTCCTGTACTAGATCCTTCCCCTGCAGTATGAGGCCATACAAATACTGTTAGTACTATTGGCATAACTACACATAATATCACTGAAAATACTTTACTTTTTCTAGCAAACTCATTGATTAATATTAATGCGCCTAAAACAACAAACCAGGCTACCAAAGAGTACCATGTAATATTATTAAATAAAAGCATATTTTATCCCTTTTTTCTACTTTTTTCTATTACATTTTACTTAATTTATACATATTTTTCAAGTTAATTTTTCTTATTTATAAAATAAAAAAAACATTAAGATGAAAAAATCATCTTAATGTTTTTTTAACACTACCTTATTCTTGCTATTATCTATTACTTTTTTTAGCAAAGTATGGCAAAATAAGCCCTAGTAAGATCAGTACTATTGGTGTAGCAATATTTAACATTAATTGGAATACATCTTCTGAATATATTCCACCAATGCATGCTATAGCAGTAAATACAAAGCACCATACACCTATTAGTATTCCTAATGCTTTATTCTTTACGAAATAGTATTCTCTACCAAATTTTTCTCCAGTTTTCTTTAAAGCTATGTAAGCTACAAATACCCATAAGTATCTTAATGGCATACATACTGCATTTAATTTTACAAGCCATTTCACTAATTCATCAACGCTACCAATACCAAATGCTGGAACCACAATTAAAAGTGACACTATTACTAAAATAAGTTTATGTCCATTTACATAAGCCCCATTTTTATTTTTCTTAAATAGCACCTCTGGAATATATCTTTTATCCCCGCTATCAAGAAGCATACGTAAAGGTGCATCAATAGAAATTATTAGCACTGCAAATTGGCCTATCATATTAGTTACTGCATAAGCAATCACAAATAAGTTTCCTACATGATAGTAGTCCCCTAATTCTTGGAAAGCATAATATGCACCATTAGTCATTAAATCATTTGGAATATTATTTGAATCAAACATCATTCCAAGTGATATTGTTCCAAGTATAGCCGTTACTGCAACCATTACTGCTAAAGCAATCATACCTTTTGAGAATCCTCTTGCTGGATCCTTCATTTCATTTACATATGGAGATATTTTTTCACATCCTCCAACAGCAAATACTAAAATTGAAATATTAGTAAAGAAGCTTATATCAAATTTAGGTATAAACGTCTTAAGTGACCAATCTATTGTATTTAACTGTGCATCTGTAAGTGCTGGAGCTGCTATCATCAATAAAATAAATAATATTGACATGATAAACATAGAAGTTCCTGCTAAAGTTGATAGTTTTTTTAATATACTTATTCCTTTAGAGGCTAGGTAAATTGCTAAAAGGAAGATGGCTAAACATGCCAATTGCATAAGCCTTGTATCCATATCACTAATTCTCTTATCTTGGAATATTGCCCAACTGGTAGCTATCATAAAACTGTTAGGCTTTTGTGATAAATAAGGCATATGTACAACCCAGTATGTCCACCCTGCATAGTATGCAAGCTTTGCTCCTACTGTCTCATTAATCCAAGAGCTGACACCTCCACCACAATCTTTAAAGGCAGATCCTAATTCTCCTACCATTAACGCATATGGTATGAAATATAGGGCAAATATTATTAGCCAAGCCACTATAGCCTGCAATCCATTGTACTCAGAGAATCCATTTATTACATTACCAAATCCCCAAACTCCTGAAAAGGCCATAAATGCTAGACTATACCACATAATTTTTTTACTACTAGTATTATCTAACATTTTTCTTCTCCTTATACTATTTTTTATTATAATAAGATAATATTACAAATTTTCCTTCTTGTACATAATAAATATTTATTTTTTCATTTAAATTAGATTTTAATTTCATATAAAAAGCACGTTTAAAGTTAAACATGCCATACTGATTTTATAAAAACCATTCTATTTCAATTTCTTGATCATCATTATATTCATTACATTCTATTGTCTTACTTTCTAATTCTCTTTGATTTCTCCATTTTAGAAATTCATAATAATCTAAAACTTCTTTTAATATTTTATCATCCTCTTCTTTAGCTAAAACATTTATTACTTCTTTTGTTAATTCACTCATTTGTCTTCCTCCCTCATTAGATATTAATTATATCTAATAATTTTTAAGTTTTTACATAAAATATTTATATTAATTAATATAAGGAGTAAATTTTATGAAAAAATTATTAATTACATTTTTAATTGGAGTAACTTGTACAACTACATTCTTTCCACCTTTACATATTGCTGCCTTATGTAAAGACATTCCTACTAACTCTGCTCCTGCAGTGAAAGATTCTTATAAAGATAGAGCTTCTGTTCACATTGAAGATTTAAAAGGTGAGTTTTCTGCACGTCCCTCATCTGGTATTAATGATGTAGATTTTCTTAACTCAGAAATATCAGTACTTAGAACAGCCATATACATTTCAGCTTTGATTCAAAGTTACATAACTGATGAACAGCTTATTGATCTTGCTGAAGAAATAGTTCAAGAAAATAGCGGAGTTATTCGCGAGAGCAGAATTCTAATAGATAAACTTTCTACTTCTAAAAAATCAGATGCTGCTGCCAGTGAAAAATATACAAAAGCATCAAAAGAAATCACTGATACACTATTTAATAATTTAAACAAAATAAATCCTGATGAAAGCGATTCTTTAACTTATATAAATCAAATTCAATATCTTATTGAAGCTTCAAAATCTCTAGCCAAATTAATAAATGAGTCTACTAAAGATAATATTATCAAAGAAATGTCTCAAGATATAATTAACAATGCAGATAGCAATCTTGAAACAATTACAGAAATAAAGCCAGCTATTAAATAAGATAATTTAAAAAGGAGCTATATAATCCTCCATATAGTTCCTTTTTAAAATCATAATTCACAATTCATAATTCATCATTACCCTTTAACTGCTCCTGCTGCTACTCCTTCAATAATATATTTCTGACAAGTTAAATAGAATATTATTATAGGTATAATTGCTAATACTAATACGGCCATCATTGCACCCATATCAATTGCGCCATAACCGCCTCTTAAATATTGTACTGCCATTGGAATTGTTTTATAATCACTCTTTAATACTAAAGATGGTAGCAAATAATCATTCCATATCCACATTACATTTAATATTGCTACAGTAATACAAATTGGCTTTAATAATGGAAGCACTATTAAAAAAAATGTCTTTATAGGATTGCAACCATCTATCAAGGCTGCCTCTTCAATATCAATGGGAATTGACTTTACAAAGCCAGAAAACATAAATATTGAAAGTCCTGCTCCAAACCCAAGATAAAGTACTATAAGACCTATAGGATTATCTAAACTAAGCATATTAGCCACCTTACTCATAGTAAACATGACCATTTGGAATGGAACAATCATAGAAAATACAAAGATAAAATATAATACTGTACTTACTTTATTTTTAGCTCTAGTGATATACCAACCTGTCATAGAAGTAAACAATACAATTACAATTGTTGAAAAAAATGTTATGAATATTGACCAACCAAAGGCACTTAAAAAACCTGTCTTTGACAATCCATCAATATAATTTTGTACCCCTACAAATGTCTCAGCTGTAGGTAATTTAAAAGGAGCATCACTAATATAAAGCTTACCTTTAAAAGAATTAAATAATATTATAAATATAGGAGCAAGAAATATAACTGCCAGTATTACTAATAATATATAAATAACTATATTACTTTTTTTGCCTTTCATTAACTTTCAACCTCCTTCTTCCTAGTAATATTTAATTGAATAATCATTATTATAGCAACTATAATAAAAAATATTACTGCTTTTGCCTGTCCTACTCCTTCCCAGCCATTCCTACTATAGAATGTTTTATAAATATCCAAAGCTAACATTGATGTTGCTCCAGATGGTGCACCATCTGTTAAAGCCAAGTTCTGATCAAATAACTTAAAAGCATTAGATATAGTTAAAAAAAGACATATTGTAACAGAAGGCATAACTAATGGAATTGTAACATTTCTTAAAATTTGTGATTTTGAAGCACCATCAATCTTAGCTGCTTCAATTAAATCATTAGGTATATTTTGAATTCCAGCAATATAAATTATCATCATATATCCTATAAGCTGCCAATTCATCATTATAACTAAACCCCAAAACCCATAGCTAGCACTATATGTTAAATTCACATTAAAGTGACTTAATACACCATTAATTATTATTTGCCATATATACCCTAAAACAATTCCTCCAATTAAATTGGGCATAAAGAAAATAGTTCTAAATACATTAGTGCCTTTTAATTTCCTAGTTAATAAATAAGCAAAGGTAAATGCCAATATATTTACTGTTATAGTTGAAACAACAGCAAACTTAACTGTAAAAAATAGTGCATTAATAAATTCATCATTTGAAAAAACCTTTATATAATTACTTAATCCTACAAACTGTGCATCAGCTACTGTTGTAAACTTAGTAAAAGATAAGTAAATGCCCATTATAAAAGGTACTAGAAAAGATATACAAAAAGCTACAAAAGTAGGCAATACAAAAAAAGCAAAATACTTCTTTAAAATCTTCTGCACAAGAATCCCTCCTTAATTAATCGATAATTGATAATTAAGGATGAAACTCCTTAATGACTTTCCTCCTCAATTATCAATTCTCTATTTTTAATTATCAATTAACTACTGTGCTTTTTCTAACTTCCAATCATCTTTTACTGTTTTAACTACATAATTCCAATCTTGAGTCCCTTGAACATACTCAAGTAATGCATCATTAAATGTCTCTTTAAATTTTTCACTTGGGAATGCTTGGAATATCCAATTTACATTTTTAATATTATCTTTCTCCATCCATTCCATAACTTGCTTTGACAATGGATCTAATGGTCTCTCCTCTTCAGTAAAAGTATCAAATGGTGCTATAAATCCTAAATCACCAACAACATAAGATTTTCCTGTATCACTGGTAAATAGCCAGTTTATAAAATCTATTGAAGCTTGTTGTTCAGCTTCTGAAGCTTTACTATTAACTGCGAAATAGTTCTCTGTACCTATACATATACCTTGACTTTCTTCTCCCTCTATACCTGTATATATTGGCAAGAATTTTATATCATCTTGTTTAACAACATTACCATCAACATCTTTGATTTGTGCCCATGCCCAATTTCCATTTTGAACCATTGCACATTTACCTAAAGCAAATTCAGACATTGAATCATCAACACTCTTATTTCCTAAAAGTCCTTTTTCAGTACAAGAATTATCTAAGTATAAATCAAAAATATTTTTATATTTATCATTATATTTAAATTCTACTGTATCTGATGCAAGACCAGTATCTATAATTTGTGTATCATCTTCACTTTCATCTTTAAACTCATAATAAAATGGTAGATTTGCTAAATGAGTATCCCAACGCCATCTATTTCCTGAAGACATAGATGTTGAAGAAAATACACCATCTATACCAAGTTCATCTTTATTAGCCTGCATATCTTCAACAACTTCTTTTAATATATCAAAATTATTAATATCATCTACAGATGTAATATTCGTCTTTTTATTGGCAAGAGTTATATATTTGTCCATTATTTCCTGATTATAAATTATTCCATATCCCTCAACTGCATAAGGTATACCATAAACTCCATCTCCATCAGTTACTGCTAGAGATTTATCAGATAAATGACTATAAAGATCAGTATCTTTTAAATTTGCACAATAATCTTTCCAGTTATTATATCCTACTGGCCCATTTATTTGAAATATTGTAGGTGCTTCACTCTTGGCCATTTCTGACTTCAAAGTTTGCTCATAGTCTCCACTTGCAGCTGTTTCTACTTTAACTTTTACTCCAGTCTCTTTTTCATAGTCTTCAGCTACACTCTTATAAACATCAGCAATTTCTGGTTTAAAATTCAAAAAATAAATCTGTGCTGAATCTCCTCCATTTCCTTCTTCACTGCTTCCTCCACATCCAACTAAAGAACTGGCAACCATAGACATAACAACTCCAGCTGCTACTAATTTTTTATTAACCATAAAACATCCCCTCCATATTTTATATTTAAAATTTATTCCATATGGAATAAATCTTACTTGCAAACCTCTAGTACCGATTTCATTTATTGAGTCATAATAATTATTTAATCTCTTTATACAATATATAACTTTATGTAAAAAAATATTAATACTAAAAATAATTTATTTTATTTTTATCAGTTTGTTGAAAAAAAGAGGATGTCGCATTAAGAATAAATAATACAATATATTGTGTTTATTTTTAATTATTAAAACAATATATTATATATAAAATTTTTAGTGCAACATCCTCCTTTTTTCTTTTATATAGAATTATCTTTACTGATTATTAATGCTCCATATGGCTCTATAGATATATTTCCATCTATGCTAATTTCTTTTCCACTTAATAAATCTATTGCCTTATGAAAACTAAAATTGTAATTAATATCTACATTTTTATCATCTAAATTTAGTGCAACATATATTTCCTGCTCTTTAAACTTTCTTAAAAAGACAAATTGTTCATTTCTTATAATGATGGGAGTATATGTTCCATGCCTTATAGCCTGGCTTTTACTTCTTATCTCACCTAAATCACATATTAATTTAAAAAGTTTCTTATTTCCATCTTTTAAAGTATCTATATTTAACTCTGGTCTTAATGGTAAATCAGTATTCTTTCCCTTTATAGCCTTTATGCCATATTCACTACCATAATATATACTAGGAATTCCCGGCATAGTATAAAGCAATGTGTAAATATTATATATATGCTCTGGATTTTTTATTACACTAGCAAGTCTATTTACATCATGATTATCTACAAAGTTATATAAACATAACTTTTCATAGATTCCGCCTTTTTCAAACTGCCTTCTAAATGAATGAGCTATTTCAAAATAATTTCTATCATTATGACTGGAATATAACCCCTTATAACACTCATAATTAGTAGTTGTATGAAGCATTTCATCATTAGCCCATCTTGAATAATCTCCATGAATAACTTCTCCCATAAGCCACAAGTCTTCCTTTTTATAATTTATATGATTTCTTAATTTTTTAAAAAAACTAAAATCAATACTATCTGCTGCATCTATTCTCACTCCATCTATTTTAAATTCATCGACCCAAAAATCTAGTGCCTTAAAAAGATATTCACACACTTCTTCATTCCATACATTAAGTTTCACTAAATCAAAACATCTATTCCATGGCTCATAATAAAAACCATCGTTCTCTGGAGTGTTGCCATTAAAATTTAAATTAACAAACCAACTACAATATCTAGACTTGTCTCTATTTTCTTGCAAATCTTTAAAGGCAAAAAAATCTCTTCCTACATGATTAAAAACTCCATCAATAACAATCTTTATATCATTATCATGTAGCTTATCACATAATTCTTTAAAATCTTCATTTGTCCCTAATCTCTTATCTATTTTAAAATAATCTATTGTATCATATCCATGATACGTAGATTCAAATACTGGTCCTAGATATACTGCATTTACCTTCATTTCTTTTAAATGTGGTATAAATTGTATAACTTTCTTTAGTCTATTTTTCTCTTGATATTCTTTACCTGGTTCTAATACTCCACAAAATCCTAATAAAAATAATTCATAAAAAATACATTCACCTATCCATGAAACCATTTTTTATCTACTCCTATTTAATTATTACTATAAATATTTATATGTTTATATATAATCTATATATTACTTTTATCTATATAATGACAAAAGGATTAAGCTTATTTATATACTTAATCCTTTTTAATAAATATTTTTTATATTATAAATAATTAACTTAAAACTCTTCTAGCTCTGCTTACATAACTCCAAGGAACATTTCTTATTTTAACAAAGTCTCCTGTATTTGAAGATTCTATCCATTGATTATCACCTATATACATACCAACATGTCCAAGATCAGCACTAAACAATAAATCTCCTGGCTGAACACCGCTTAATTGTATTTCAATACCAGCATTTATTTGAGAATAAGTAGTTCTACCAATATTTATTCCAGCTTGAGCAAATCCCCATTGCATTAATCCAGAGCAATCAAATGCACGATACCCTTGATTCACATATCCTTCAGCATGAATATACTCACCATATGCTGCATCTTCAGGAAATCTAACCTTCAATTCATTTAGTGAATTAGTGGTAAGATATTCTCCTGATCCACCCCATACATATGGTGCACCTACTTGCTCCTTCATAGCATTTAAAACTATATTATATGCTTCTGAATTTGAAATATTTTCTGAACCTGTAGTATTTCCTTCTGATGAATCTTCATTTAAAGTGCCACCTATTCCAACTTTTATGTAATCTGAATGTACATATCCTGTTGAATTTCTATAATTGATCTCATACCAATTTCCCTCTTCTCCAACAATTTCTACTGCTTCACTATTTACTAGATATCCTAAAACAATAGCACTAGAAGATGGACTTTGACGCACTCTTAAATTTGATCCTTCAACATTAACAACATATCCACTTCTTATTGAAGCATTATTATCTGATTCTGTTTCTGATGAATACTTATTTAATGTAATATACTCTTTACTCACATAAGCAATGGAATTATTATATAATATCTTATACCAATTTCCTTCTTCTCCTATTATATTAACTGCATCTCCTTCATATATATTACCTAAAATAGTTGATGAAATTGATGCTCCTTCACGTATTCTAAGAGCTATATTGCCTAAATCATAAGCATATCCTACAGCTGTTATTGAAGAACTTCCTGAATCATTTTTTGAATTTCCGCCATTACTTGTACTTCCTATAGAAACATAATCTGCACTTACATAGCCATATCCCCCATTATATTGGATCTTATACCAGCTACCTTCAACAGCCACAATAGATACTGTAGAGTTATCTAACACATATCCTATAATTGATGAATCTAAAGAAGCTCCACTTCTTACTCTTAAATTAGGAGCTGCATCATATACAGTTCCTGTATATATAACATCATATGTGGTAGATGATGAACCTGCTGATATTTCATCAACATAATCTTCAAATACATATCCTACTATATCATTATATTGTATTTGATACCATTGATCACTTTTTGATATAATATTAAATCTTGTTCCTTCAATCATAGTTCCTAAAACTTCTGAAGATGTTGATGCTGCTGCTCTAATCCTTAAATATGTTGAGTCAACATTTACAACTTGTCCCTTATTTGATGATCTGCTATTAATATTTTGCTCATGACCATCATTTGATAAATCATCAGTAAGTTCTACCGCATGAGCTTTTACTGAATTTAAAGCTAATATTCCACCAATTACTCCTGATATTGCTATAATTTTTTTAATTTTTCTTTTCTTCATACTAATATTTTCCACCCCACTTATTTAACATTTAATTCTCGTAAAATTTTAACTTTTCTTTAAAGTATTTATTTTACCATGTTTTTACCGTTTTTTCTATGGAATTTTTTATATTATTTTACATTTATGTATGTTTTTTTATTTGTTAAGTGTATATTAAAATATTTTTCAAC
>NZ_MNRT01000037.1:0-42364 GCF_001916075.1 Clostridium sp. 29_15 | reverse complement strand
ATAAAGCATAACAAAAAAAGGCTTTTATATAAGATATTTGCTATTTTATACAAAAACCTTTATTTATAATTATACTTCATAGATTAATTTTTATAATTAATCTCTACCTTGGTGGTCTTCCTCCCCCTTGCATGCCACCCATGCCACCTGGTGCTCTCATTCCGCCTGAAACTCCTTCTGTTGCTCCTGTGCTTGAAACTGTCATTACCGAACTAGAAAGAGTAAAATTTGTAAGCTCTGTTCCACTTGTTGCAATTCCATCAGTATATAGTCCATTACTTTCACTACCAGAATTATTTCCTCCATAATATACAGAATAACTTGAGCCTATAACCAATTCTGGCGTAGAAATTATCACTGATTGACAGGTCTTGCTTGGCATAATAGAATCTATTCCATCACCAGCTGCATTAATCCCATCATCACTAGCCACTAAATTAATATTTCCATCATTTACAGTAATATGTGCTGCTTCTAACCCTTCATAACTATCTGTAATATTTATATCACCACCATTTATTTCCAAAACATTATCAGCATGAATTCCATCATCGCCTGATTTTATATGAAATATTCCAGTATTTATCATTACAGTATCATTAGTATGAATACTATCATCAGCTGAATCTATATTTATATTTCCACCATCAACTGTTAAAGCAGTACCTGCTTTAAGTGCTTTGGCACTTCCTGTCTCACTGCTAGATGAACTACTTGTATTTGAAGGATTTGCCCATGGGCCCATTTGGAAACTTTCAGCATGAGTAGCTGCATTACTGCTTCCCCCTCCTGAAACTATATTAATATCTCCATCAGAAATTGTCAGCGTTGTTTCTGCTTGAATTCCATCTCCGCCAGAAGTTATATTTAAACTTCCACCTTCAATTATTATATATCCTTTGGTTGTATCTTCTGTATTATCAGACTTAACACCATCTCCTGTGGAATTTACAGTTATCTCTCCACCTTTTATAGTAATAGAATCCTTACCTTTTAATCCATTGTTTACTGCTGTTACATTTACTGTTCCTGCCGTAATCTTTAAATCATCCTTACTGGCAATACCATTATTGTAGTTTCCAACAACATTAAGTGTTCCATTTCCATTAATAGTTAAATCATCTTTACTAAATATACATGCACTTGGTTCATCTGTTACTGTTCCATCATCATTTAGCTCTTCATATAGATACTCACTTCCATCACTAAGATAATTTTCACTATTATCTGCTAAAGTTATAATAGTATTCTTGGCACTTTTAACATATATAGGTGCACTATTACTACAAGAAATATCTACTCCATTGAAAACTATATAGACATTGATCTCATCAGCTGAATCAACTATTATTTGACCATCTTCTAAGGTACCGCTTACTTCATATGTACCACCTGAATTAATGGTAATTGTCTTATCTACTACCTCAACACCATCCCCCTCTGCACTTATACTATTATTACTTAAAGTTATTTTAGCTTTTACATCTGCACTAGCTGATTCATCGCTACTATCACTGACTGATACATTGGTATTGCTTGAAGCAGCAGATTTGGAAGATTCATTAGTATTATTGGAACACCCCATAGCTGTTACTGCAATAGCAGATACTATTAACATTGATAAAAATTTCTTTTTCATATATATCCTCCTAATAAAGATTATTATCTTACTTTAATCTTTTTATTGTTAAATACTTTTTAAATTTGTTTACTTTTCTTTAATTAATGCCATTATATATTATTTTTTTCTAAAAAAAGTAAAATTTACATTAACTTTAGATTGATTTCATACTAACTTTTAAAAGACCATTTATGATACAAATATGGATTTAATTTCAGCAATATCCAAATAAAAATTTAATAAGGAGGTCCTACAAAATGGCCATTAAGTCATTTAAAAGATATGAAAAAAAGTATCTTTTAACTGGTGAGCAATATGAAAAGCTTATTCCAAGATTACTTGAATATATGAAAATGGATGATCACTGTGTTAATAACAGTTACAGTATTTACAATATATATTATGATACTGATGATAATTCAGTAATTAGACATTCTATTTCCAAACCATACTATAAAGAAAAACTTAGATTAAGAAGCTACAAGATTCCTCAGTCTCCTTCTGACAAAGTATTTCTTGAATTGAAGAAAAAAATAAATAAAATTGTTAATAAACGAAGGGCCATAATTACTTTAGAAGAAGCTTATAACTTTCTTGAATTTGGTGAAAGACCAAAATGCACTGATTTTATTACAGAACAAGTTATAAACGAAATTGAATATTACTTAAGTCATACAAAGGTAAATATACAATAGAATTGCCTTCTTTGGCAAAGAAGATAAGGACTTTAGACTTACCATAGATTCAAAAATCATTACCCGCCGTGAAGATTTATTTTTAGAAAGCGGCTGTCATGGAACAGATATATTGAAACCTAATGGATATGCAGTAATTTTCACTATTATCCTTTGTGCAGTAATGATAATTTTAGATAGCCTTAATTTTGCTATGCCTAAATCTAAGGCAATGGTACTAAAAATAACAGTACCTGAAGACTTAAACTTTGAAGGTGTATTTGATGAAATATTAAATACAAATACTACATCATGGAATATGGTAAAAGTTAGAACTAGAGATTTTGGTGCTTTATATGAATTAAATTACTCTATTCATCTTAAAAATGATGTTAATCAAAAAAAATTCATCGATTCATTAAGGGTAAGAAATGGTAACTTAAATATCTCTCTTACATCTTGCGGATCAGAAGATAAAATATTTAACTAAATTCAAAAGGAGCTGATAAACACTATCAGCTCCTTTTTAGCAATATACAATATGCTAATTCTTATTATTAATCTTTATATTTTGATAAAGTTCCACATGCACCATTTAGTGAAGTTATTGCTTGTTGAATAACAGCTTTATTTTCTGCCTTTTCTGCATTGCCTAAAGCTTGTTGTAATGAACTAACTGCTGACTGCACTGATGTCATGCTTTGATCAACATATTGTTTTGCTTTTCCAGGCAATCTCATCATCTCCTTATTACTTTTCTTGATATTATATTGCCCTGCTCTTAAAAAATTATACATACTATTTATACTATATAAATTTTCTTAACTCCTTAACTCCATAACTCCCTAACTCCCTAACTCCTTAACTTCTTAACTCCTTAACTTTCCCTACTCGCTATATCTTATCCTATCTACTAAAGAATCCTTCTTAAAATTATTTGTAACCATATAAGTAATTAATATTTGTACTAAAGTAATTGCCACTATCATAATAATTGTTTGTGTTAAAGGATAATCATATATTGCATATGATGCTCCTGTATTTCTAAAAATAATTACAGCAATATATCCTAAAATATTTCCTAAAGTTAAAGTAATTAAAAGAGTTCCCACAGTATAAAATAAGCCTTCAATTTGTAGCATTTTTACCAGTTGCTTGTCTGAAAGTCCAATGGCTTGTAATATACCAAGCTCTCTTTTTCTTGTTATTATACTTGTTATCATTGTATTTATTAAGTTCATCAAACCTATAACACCTATGATAATTACAAGAGAATATATAAGTACACTGGTTATAGCCATACTCTTTTTATAAGTTTCTATAGAATCTTCCAAAGTCCCATAGCTCAGATATTCATCATTATCTGTGATGTTTTTAATTTCTTCTTCCACAGACTTTAACATATCCTTTTTAACTTCTAAGCCTACTCTTATGGTGGTATCTGTTTTTATTAAAGAATCCATCACACTTTCAGGAATCCTAATGGACGCTCCCCCTATATCAACTAAAGCTAATACAGTAAATTCCTTCTTATAAGAATCTTTTCCATCATAAATAGTAATTACTTGCGTACTACCTACCTTTATCCCAAATTCTTTTGCATATGATGGATGAGTATATACTAATCCTTCTCCACTTTCTAGCGCTTCTTTATTTATTTCTCCCTCAACTAAATGCTCTGATAATTCATCATAAAACTCTTTATCAAATCCTTGTATATCTTCTAAATTCTTTTCTCCAGCACCAATATCAATACTTGCCCAAGCTGACTTTTCCATATTTATTTTTTTAACACCTGGAATATTTTCTAGTCTCTCACACATTTCTTTTCCTAATGGATTATTGGCTTGAATATCATATAAATTATTACTGCCATCTTCATTCCAATCATAATTATCTAAGTATACCGTTATATCTCCTAATGAATGATCTTTTGCCATATTTTCTGGATTCATACAATTCATTATTGTTGATGCTACTATAAATAATATCCCACTTAAGGAAAGAGATAATAGTGTTATTACTGTCCTTTTCTTATTTCTTGATAAATTTGCAAAAGTTATTTTCTTTAAATTTATCTCTTCATATCCTTTTCTTTTTTTCTGCTTGCTGTCATTACCATCATATCTCATAGCCTCCACCGGTGAAATATTGCATGCCATCTTCATAGGTTTTAAAAGAGATAATAATACTGAAATTACTGTTATTACTGCAACACCTATAGCAATAAAAATATTCATTCCACCTACGCCATACCTATCCATTTTTAAAGCTTTTAAGATGACTACCTGGCCAATTAAATAACCAATAGCAATTCCTAGTGGTATAGAAATACAGCTTAAAATAAATCCTTCTCTTAAAATTATCTTTCTTATCTGTCGTTTAGTTGCCCCAACAGCTCTTAGTTTTCCATATTCATGTACTTTATTAATTACTGAAACATAAAAAATACTATAAATAACTAGCATACTTGATAAAATAATTATTAAAGCAACTATAATTCCTCCTGCTATAACCTGGGGATCTGGATTAGATGCATTTATATAATCTGTATTTATTCTTACATCATATTCTTCTATGCCCATATTCTTAGCAATGGAAAGTATGCTTTCCTTCACCTCATCAGCTGTTAACTTTTTAGGTTTAACAATATTTATATAAACATTATATTTAGTATTTTCATCTACTTCTTCACTTACAAAATATGATTTTGATATAATTGCCGAATAACTTTTTTGTGCCTTACTAATATCAGATGTTTGCAAAATACCACTTAAAATAAACTCTTTTTCTTTTATTTCTCCAGTACTTAAGGATTCATATGATAACTTTATTTTATCGCCAATTTTTGCACCATTATTTAATAAATTTAAGTATCCACTTTCAATGGCTATTTCATTTTCTTTTTCTGGCATGTTTCCATCTTCAAACTTTATATTGGCCATATTCTTTATTGTATTATCAGCATAAATTAATCCTAAATTGCTATCTTCATATTGTGATGTGCCAATAGCCTTATATATTCCATATTGATCAATACTGGCATTATTTTTTATAATATCGAGTTTATCTTTATTTACTCTTTTATAAATTCCCTCAAAGGAACCTGAATACTCAATAGTTGCAGCCTTATTGGTTTTAAGCCAATTGTTACAAATAATTCCTACAGAAGTTAAAAGCGTAGTTGTGAGCATTATTGTTATACATATCAATACACTTTTAGCTTTGCTACTTTTTAAATTTCCCTTAACAAGATTAGTTAATGTTTTCATTTATTCCACCACCTTGCCATCTTCAATGCAAATTATTCTATCTGCCATTTGGGCAATGCCTTCATCATGAGTTATCATCACTATAGTTTGATTATACTTTTTAGCTGTAAGCTTTAGTAAAGTTAATACTTCTTCTTCTGTCTTAGAATCTAAATTACCTGTAGGTTCATCTGCTAATATTATTGATGGCTTTGATGCTAACGCCCTGGCTATGGCTACCCTTTGTTGCTGTCCTCCTGATAAAGTATTTGGCATATTATGCTTCTTCTCCTTCAATCCTAATGTATCTAAAATATCATTGACAAAATCTTTATCTACCCTTCTTGAATCTAGCCCTATAGGAAGCACTATATTTTCCCATACGTTAATTGAAGGTATTAAATTATAATATTGAAAAATGAACCCTATCTTTCTCCTTCTAAATATAGCTAATTCTTCCTCTTTCATAGTTGATATATACTTATTATCTATAATAACCTCTCCTGATGTTGGTTTATCTAGCGCTCCTAGCATATGTAGAAGTGTACTTTTACCTGATCCTGATTTTCCAACTATAGCTACAAATTCACCTTGAAATATGTTGATATTAGTATTATCAATGGCTTTAACAATATTTTCTCCCTCTCCATAATATTTCTTTAAATTTATAGTTTGTAAAATTGTATTCATTTTTTTCTCCTTTTCATTAATTACTATATTTAAAGGATAATCTTCCTAGCTTTCATATAACTTTCAATTTCACTTACAATTTTGTAAGAATTGTATTTAGCTCTGAAATTATAAAAGATTGCTACACTGATAAGTGCAGCAATCTTTTATTTAGGTAGCATCAGCGTAAACTTACTTCCACTGCCAATTTTAGATTTTACTAGTATACTACCGCCTTGATCCTCAAAAATCTTCCTGGTTAGGTAAAGCCCTACCCCTGAACCTTCAATTCCTTTTTTTTCATGCTCTTTTCCTCTATAAAATCTCTTGAATATATTGTTAAATTCCTTTTTATCTATCCCACTACCATTATCCTCTATATTTATTTTAATGAAATTTAAACTTTCCTCCATGGTTATGATTATCTTTCCACCTGGCTCTGTATATTTTATACCGTTATCTATCACATTAAAGATTGCTTCTTCTGTCCACTTATTATCATGAACTATTTGGTAGTCTTTTAAGATTTCCAAGATAATATCAATATTCTTATTTTGTGCCTTTATATAAGCGCTATTATAAGCTTTAATAACAGTATCTTTCAAACTACTTTTTACAGGCTTTAATTTAATCATTGCAGCTTCCAACCTTGAAATATTTACCAAACATTCAATAAGATTTTGTAATTTGCTGATATTTTTATTGCTCATAGCTAAGAACTCATGCTTTTCATCTAATGTTAATTCATCATCCTCTAAAATAGAATTACACATACTTAAAGATGCTAAAGGCGTCTTTAATTGATGTGATATATCTGTAACTAGAGCCTTTGAATCTTCTTTTTCATTTTCTAATTTGTCATAAGTATTACTAATATTTTTTCCTAGAATAGCAAGCTGATTATCGATTATATTTACTATGCCTTCCTTGCTAAATTCATCTTTATGTTCAAAATTCCCATCAATATAATTTCCTAAGGCTGTTGAAATTTTATATAAATATTTAAATACATATATGCAAATTATACATATGGCAATACAGCTTACTAAAAATACTATAGTTATAAAGATTACATTTCCCGCCATATATTCATTTACATATCTGTCACTTGCAAAACTTTCTATAATTTCATTAGTATAGCCATATTTATTAAGAATGTTTTCTCCGTATTCTTTATACTTTTCATCGTCATTAAAAATACTATTTAAAATATTTGCCTCATCATTGGGATACTTACTAGCTAAAGCACCAACAACCTGCTTATAAACTTCAGCCTTATCAGCATATATCTTTTCTAACTTATAATTTTGAAAAACGCCCCATGATGCTATTAACATAAGCAAAATTACTATACTTCCTAAAATAACTCTTCTAATAAATGAATTTGATTTGATACTTTCCAACATACTCTTAACTAATCTCCTCATTCCATCTATAGCCTATACCTCTTATATTTTTAATAAATACAGGCTCCGAAGGAATATCTTCTATCTTTTCCCTTAACCTTCTTATATTTACTGCCACTGTATTTTCATCTACAAAAGCACCATCTTTGTCCCAAAGTGCTTCAAGTAATTGTCCCTTTGTTACAATTTGACCTGAATTCTTTATTAGACGATTTAAAAGCTTATACTCATTTTTACTTAATATAACTTCTTCATTATTTATCAATAGTTTCATTTCCTCTGGATAAAAACTTAAGTTTCTGCATCTTATGATTCTTTTACTTTCTTCTCTTAAGGATGTCCTTCTCATTAAAGCATTAACCTTAGAAATAAGAACCATTAAACTAAATGGTTTTGTTATATAATCATCTGCTCCCAAATCATAGCCTGTAACCATATCTACTTCTTGATCCAATGCAGTAAGGAATATAAAAAGCACGTCACTATTTTGTCTAATTTTTTGGCAAAGTTCATATCCATCTCCATCTTCTAAAGTTATATCACTTATGACCAAATCAATCTTATTATTTTCAAATATAACAATAGCATCCTTTACTGTGGGGCTTGTTAGCACCTCATAGCCTTCCTTTTTCAATTTAAAGCTTATACCTCTACATAAAGATGCATCATCTTCTACCAATAATATTTTTTTCATTATTATTACTCCTTCTTATTCTTATATGGTAAAAATACTGTTATCCTTGTACCAATTTCTTTTTTACGTTCTTTATATTCATATTTAATTAAAAAGCATATGATAATACCTTCCTATGCTTTTCTCTAAATCTAGCAAATCAACATTCCTTCCTATCCTGATGCTTTCTCTTCCTTCAATGAATAAAATAAATACTGGCACCGAATATACATCATATTTAATTGCTAAGCTAATATTTTCCTCACCATTTACTTCTCCACCTAGAATTCTAGGAAATCTCTTCAATATCTCTTCTATTTTAACCTTTATTACTTCACAAGCAGAGCAAGAATTTCCTGTAAAATAAACCACAGCCATTGCATTATTCTTAATTAACTCTTCTATTTCTTTTTCATTATGTAACTTATTCATATATAATTAAACCTTTCTTAATTTTTTAATACTTGGAAAAAATCCAAAGAAAGTAGATATGTTATTATAAGTGCTATACCTTAATGCTCATACAAAAACCATCTACTCTCTTAATATATTTTATCCAATACCATTTAAAAGCTACTTTTTATTTTTTTAACAAATTCATATACGTCTTTTTTTCTTTCCTCAAAATCTTTTTCTTCACCAATCCTTCTTACTATAGCACTTCCAATAATAACTCCATCACAATATTCCTTAACAGCACCAGCTGTTTCTACTGATGAAATTCCAAAGCCTACACATATTGGAGTGTCTGTATTATTTTTTACTTCCTGTAAATATTCTTTTATATTGCTTGATATAGTGTTTTGTTCTCCAGTAGTTCCTGCATGAGATACACAATATACAAAGCCTTTTGAATTTGCTGTTATTTTATTTATTCTTTCTTTTGATGTTGGTGCCACAAGAGGAATTAAATCAATATTATTATTTTCACATGCTTTTAATAATTCTTCTCTTTCTTCTAAAGGTACATCAGGAACAATAATACCACTTACCCCTGCATTTTCCAAATCATTTAAAAACTTTTCAACACCTTTACAATAAACCACATTATAATAAACCATTATAATTACAGGTATATTAATTTTTGATGTTATATTTTCTACTGTTTTTATCATATCCTTTATATTAATTCCTGAAGTAAGTGCCCTATGATATGCATCTTGTATAATTGGTCCATCAGCAAGTGGATCACTAAAGGGTATTCCAAGTTCTACAATATCTGCTCCAGCCTTTTCTAAAACTTGTGCTATTTCAACTGTTTCATCTAAACTTTTATCCCCTAATGCAATAAATGGTATTAATGCTTTTTCATTTTTTTCTCTTAATTCTTTAAATTTTAAATCTATTTTATTCATTAATTGCGCCCTCCTTATTTTCATAACTTTCTATTATATCCATATCCTTATCTCCTCTTCCTGATAAATTTACTAATATAATTGAATCTTTTGAAAGAGTAGGAGCAATCTTCATGGCATATGCCACAGCATGAGAGGATTCTAACGCTGGTATTATTCCCTCTATTCTAGTTAATTTATAAAAAGCATTTACAGCTTCATCATCTGTTATTGCAGTATACTGAGCTCTTTTTATATCATTTAAATATGCATGCTCTGGCCCTACACCTGGATAATCAAGACCTGCTGATATAGAGTGTACTGGTGCAATATTCCCATCATCATCGCTTATTACATAACTTTTCATACCTTGAAGTATTCCTTTTTTACCTACTGCAAATCTAGCTGCATGAAATTGTGTATGAAGTCCAAGGCCTCCTGCTTCTACTCCTATAAGCTTAACTTCTTTATCATTTATAAATGGATAAAATATTCCTATAGAATTACTTCCTCCACCAACTGCTGCTACTATATAATTAGGTAGCCTTCCTTCTGCCTCTAATATCTGATTTCTTGCTTCATCACCAATTATTCTTTGAAAATCTCTAACCATTGTTGGATAAGGATGTGGCCCTAAAGCTGATCCTAAAACATAAAAAGTATTATCTACATTAGTAACCCAATCTCTTATAGCTTCATTGACAGCATCTTTTAATGTTTTCGAGCCAATTTTTACAGAATTAACTTTAGCTCCTAAAAGCTTCATCTTTCTAACATTTGGAGCTTGTCTTTTTACATCTTCTTCTCCCATAAATATTTCACACTTCATATTAAACATTGCTGCCACTGTAGCTGTTGCCACACCATGTTGTCCTGCTCCTGTTTCTGCTATTATTCTATTTTTCCCCATTCTCTTAGCCAAAATAACTTGTCCTAAAACATTATTTATTTTATGAGCTCCAGTATGATTCAAGTCTTCTCTTTTTAAATATATTTTTGCTCCACCTAATTCTTTAGTTAAATTAGCTGCATAATATAATGCACTTGGACGTCCTACATAATCCTTTAAATATTTATTTAATTCATCTTTAAAGCTTTTATCATTTTTTGCCTTTTCATACTCTCTTTCTAATTCTTCCAATGCTCCCATTAATATTTCTGGTACATATTGACCACCATATTCATTAAATTTCCCTTTCATTATACCCTCTCACTTTCTCTATTATTTTTTTCATCTTTATATAAGATTTTTCTAAATTACCTTTTTCATTAATATCTTCTGCTCCTGATGATATATCAATTCCTTTTATATTTTTTATCTTTAAAGCATCATCTAAATTATTAATATTTAATCCACCTGCAAGAATAATTTCTTTATTTGTACTGATTTTTTCTATACTTGTCCAATCAAATACTTTTCCACTTCCAGGATTTAAAGAATCAATTATAACTTTATCAATTAAGTTTAGTTTCTCTTCACTATATTCTTTATAATTTATTCCTCTCCACACTTCACCTTTAAAAATATCCTTTATTCTTTTAACCATATACTCAGTTTCATTTCCATGTAGTTGTAAAATATCTATAGGAACTTTTTCTAATACATTTTTAATTTCCTCAAAACTATTATTTCTAAATACAGCTACAGTTTTTATTTCCTTATTCAAATACTTACATAATTGAAAAGCCTTTTCTTCATTTACCTTCCTTTTACTTTCTGCAAATACCAATCCTATATAATCTGGCTTTAATTCATTTACAAATTCAACTTCTCTTAATGTTGTTATTCCACAAATTTTTATTTGCATAAAAGTAAATTATTTAGTCCTTCTTTAAACTCTTCATTATTTAAATTTTTTATTAATGTTTCTCCTATAAGAACTCCATTAACTCCTAAAGCCTTCATATATTCAATATCTTCAATAGTTTTTAATCCACTTTCAGAAATTATTATTTTATTTTTAGGAATAAACTGTAATAAATTTCTTGTTGTAGCTAAATCTACAGTAAAATCTTTTAGATTTCTATTATTTATTCCTATAATATCTGCATCAATTTCTAAGGCCATCTCTAATTCATTCTTATTATGAACTTCAACTAATGCTACTAATCCTAAATTCATCGCCGTTTCATAAAAATCTTTTAGCTTATCTCCTAATACTGCTACAATTAAAAGCACTGCAGATGCACCTAAATATGCAGCTTCATTTATTTGATACTTTTCAATTATAAAATCTTTTCTCAAAAGAGGCTTGTTTGTATTTGAAGATATATATTGCAAATATTCATTTTTTCCTAGGAAATACTCTTCTTCTGTTAGCACTGAATATGCTCCAATAGGAAGCTTTTCATATTCTTCTAGTATTTTATCAATTTGAAAATTCTCTAATATTATTCCCTTAGATGGAGAAGCTTTTTTAAATTCACCTATAACTGTAAAATCATTATTTATAAATGTATTTATAAATAAATTTTTACTATATTCAGCCTTTGGTAATTTTTTAAACTTAACTTTATCTATTGCTTTCAATCTTATTTCTTTTTTTGCTACTATTTCATCTAAAATCACATTACACCAACTACTTTAACTGCTGATATTTTTTATAAGCTTTTCCTGAGTCAATTAATGCGTTAGTTAATACAAATCCATCATTAATACTATCTACTTTTTTCCCTGCAAAAAGTGCAGCCCCTGCATTTAATGCAACTATATCTCTTTTAGGTCCCTTTTGCCCTTTTAATATTGAAAGTATTATTTCTGCATTTTCCTCTGGTGTACCACCACTTATCTCCTCTATAGATACCTTTTCTATACCAAAATCCTCAGGACTTATTTTATATACTTTAGTTTTTCCATTGCAAATTTCGCACACTTTTGTTGATGATGTAGTTGTTATTTCATCTAATCCATCTTCACCATGTACAACTAAGCCTCTTTCAATACCTAATTTAACAAGTACTTCACCAATTTTATTTACTAAATCTCCATCAAATATTCCCATTAGTTGTCCTTTTATAGGTGCTGGGTTAGCAAGAGGTCCAATTAAATTAAATATAGTCCTTGTTCCAAGCTCTTTTCTTTCTTTTCCCACATTTTTCATTGCCTTATGATATTGCTGAGCAAAGTACAAAAGTGGCTGACGCCACGCTTCAGCGAAGGAAGCAACTTTTGTTAGCCAACCAAAAGGTTCTAAAAGAAAAATAAGTCCTTACAAAAATTTAATTAATTTATTTTTCTTTTACGGTTCTTTTGAGGCACTATAATTTTCTTTTTAACGCATTATTAACGACGTATATAAGAAATGAATAATCTATTAGTATTCCCTATACTGAAAAATTTTATACTTTCCTAAGCGTTAAAAAAAGAGCCACTTCTATCCCTGTATGGGACGAAATGACTCGTGGTGCCACCCAAATTTATATACTTAGTTACCTTATAATTATGAATTATGAGTGATGAATGATGAATTGTGGAATAAACTCACAGATTTTAGAAAAAATATGTTTCTTAGAAATTCTTTTAGTTTCAACATTAATTCATAATTCTTAATTAAAAAATGGTATTTTGCCCTAATAGGACGAAATACCATTACTTCGCTATGCCACCTAAGTATAACTCTTTACCAGATACAGACTTTTTCCATAATAAAAACGTCGATATCCTGTCCTTTTAACGGTAGACTTGCCGAAAACCACTACTAATTAATTGATAATTTCTTCTGAAAGAATTAAAAACTCTCCTATTTTTATCCATAATTTTCAATTCTAAATTTTCCATTATCACTTAATATTCACTGTTTCATCTCCAAGGCCCATTCACTATCTGCTACAACATTTGGCTTACACCATCCCAAACTCGCTTAAGCTAAACTCAGATAGCTACTCTTCTTTTCATTGATTTTAACTTTGATATTATTATATACATCTCTCTTTAAATGTTTACTATTTCTCCAAATAATTTTTTATAATTATCATACCACCTCATAAAACCACCCTGTAATATTAATACTCTTACTTCTATATATTAACTACATTATAAAAACATAACTAAAATATTCTGCTTTAAAGAATGAAGAATTCAAATTAACTTATAAAGGGCTTACTTTAATATACTGATTTTTTACTGCATTAGGCAATAAATATGATTCCGAATCATTATTGCTGTCCCTATTTTCTATAGCTTCTTCATCATCTGCCCTCTCATTATCTTTATATTGAATAAGTAAATTTGTTTCTTTATCTTTAGAAACTGTTTTAGATGATTTTTCTGCTCTAAATTGATCTATGCTTAAAACAACTAAAAATCCTATAAAAGTAACTATAGTAATATAAGTTATAATGGTAATTAATTTCTTTCTCATAACACAGCACCACCCTTATACTTCATAATATTATTTATATGCCAATAATATTATTACTATCTTAAGTATTTCCATAATTATTACTATAAATTCTTATAATTTTTTTTTATTTGATAAAAATATATATAAAATACTTATGGAGGTATATTAATGTTAAAAAAACATTTTAAAATTTTATTTATAATCACCTTATTATCATCATTTGTACAACAGTCTGCCATTGCTTCAGCTATGTATCCTAATTCTTTTGATAATATATTTGATAAAGTAGATAATTTTTTTCACTCTAGTGGTAGTCATAAAGAAATAAATGTGCCTGAGGAGGAATTTTTAGAAAATCAATATTTACAAGACTATTATGAGGAAGATGAAAAATACTTAGAAAGACCAGAAGCACAACAATTTTATAAAGATTATTTAGATTCTGAACGTTAAAAAGGATGTATTTGCATACACCCTTTTTCATCACCTTATAATTTTTTACATATATTACAATTATCTATTATCTCTCTTCTATTTCATATAAAGTTTTATTGCTTGGTAATATTTCCTCTAAACTTTTTTTGGTAAATACTTTTAATTCATGTAAAGCTCTAGTACATACTGTATAGAATAAGTTCTTATTGCTTTCATTTAAATATTCTTCACCATCTGCCACTATTACCCCATCAAATTCAAGACCTTTAGATAAATAAGAGGAAATTACATTTACTCCTATTTTAAACTCAGAAATCTCAGTATCAATGAGATTAATTTCAGCTAAAACTTCTTTAAGCTTGTGATAAACATCATTGGTTATAGCTTTTGTCTTACATATAACAGCTATAGATTTATAGCCTTTTTCTTGCATGGTTTCAATAGTCTTGGCCACCTCAACTATTCTATTTTTTGTGATTATAACCTTAGGATTATCTCCACTTCTTTCTACTGCTTCAATTGGTTCATGTGTATCAAGTAGCTCTCTTGTAAAATTAGTTATGTTGGCTGTTGAACGATAACTCTTTGATAACACTTCAATTTTTATATCATTAAATATTTCTGTTATTGCATTTCTATTCTTAACATTTGAATGTTCATCTATTCTTTGATTTAAATCTCCCATAATTGTTATTGCTGCATTCTTAAATGATTTTCTAATAAGCTCATAGAATAATGGACTATAATCTTGTGCTTCATCTATTAAGATATGCTTAACATTCTTATAGTTTCTGAAACCTTCCATGGCTGCTCTTATATATAGCATAGGTGTTATATCTTCATATTTTACTTCTCTATTATTTAAATATCCTAACGTTATTTCTTTTACCTTACTTAAATCATCATTACAATAATTTTCAATATTACTCCATAATAATTTATATATTTCTACAGTATTAAATGTTACTACCATATTATCTATTTGAGCATTAATTTCTGTCTTACAATGTTCATAAAAGTTTTCTTTATCTTCTACATATTCAAAATCATAATCTCCTGAATCGCTATTTAAAAACCTATTCTCAACTTGTGAAAAAATACTTTGTTTAACTACATCAAGCCTATTTAATAAAGGTATATCATTAAATCTCTTTAAGAATGTATTAGCAACACTTTTAACTGGAATAATCTGCTTACCATCTATAAATATTGGTTTACATTTCACCAACTTTTCTGGTAAATCTCTGCAGAAACTTTCGATAATCTCCATAAATTTCATGCTATTTTTATATTCCATGGCTAAAACTCTATTGGCTAATTCTTGATCACCACTATATAAATAATCTAAATGCTCCGCCTTATTTTCAAAATAATAATCTGCTGGTAAAGACTTTTTTGCATATGCATCAAAAGTAGTCTGAAGAACATTATTTTCTCCAAGCTCAGGTAATACATCACTAATATATTCAGCAAACACTTCATTAGGACTGAAAATCAATATATTATCTGCTTGAAGATTTTTTCTATGCTTATATAAAAGATATGCTGCCCTATGAAGAGCTATAGATGTTTTTCCTGAACCTGCTGCACCTTGAATAAATAAAGTTTTAGCATCATCATTCCTAATAATATCATTTTGTTCTTTTTGTATTGTAGCTACTATATTCTTCATTTTATCTGTAGCATTCCTATCTAACATTGCTGTTAAAGATTCATCGCATAAAGCTGCTCCTGAATCATGAGTAAAAACAATTTTTGAATTCTTAATATTAAATTGTCTACTAAATTCAATATCACCTTCTATTTTTCCTATAGGTGCATTATAAAATGCTGAACCTACTTCAAAATCATAAAACATATTTGCCACAGGTGAACGCCAATCAAAAACATAAAAATCAAAATTATCTTTATCCTCAACACTAGCAAGCCCTATATAAAAACTATCTCCTTCTTCACCTTTTTCTTTAAAATCCAATCTAGCAAAGTAAGGAGATTTTAATTGTCTTTCTAAGCTTTTTAATTTATTTAATTTATTAGCATAAGTCTTTTCTTCTAAAGCAATTTGACTACAATTTTCTAAAACTTCAAATTCATCAAATTCATTTCTATTATCCCATAAAAATTTTCTTTGTTTTCTTATTTCTTTATCCTGTTCAGTACTTAATCCATCAAATTCCTCTATAAGTTCATTAATAGCCTTGATGGTTGTTTGTAAATACTTTTCTTCCTCTTGTTGACTTCTACCAATATACATATTTTTTTCTCCTCTGTATTTAATAATCAGTTTATTATTATACTTGATTGCTTTCTATAAAATCAACATTGAACACTACTTTTATCTCTTGAAAAAACAATTTTTAATAATATTGGTGTAAATATACTTGTAAATACCACCATTATTATAATTGGAGCTAAAAAATAACTACTTAGTAACCCTAAAGTTAATCCTTTGCTGGCAATAATAAGTGTTACTTCACCTCTAGTAACCATGCCGCTACCAATCTGTATTGATTCCATATTATTATATCCACATAACTTAGCACCTAAACCACATCCTATAATCTTTGTAAGAACAGCTACTATAATTAACGCTATAGTAACCATTACTATTTCTCCATTTAAATATGGTAGCTTTACATTTAACCCAACACTAGCAAAAAATACTGGTGATAATAATATATATGATAATGTTTCAAATCTCTTTGTTATATATATAGTTTCCTTATTGGATGAAAGTACAAGTCCTGCTATATATGCACCAGTTATATCGGCAACACCAAAAAACTTTTCTGCACTAAATGATAGTAATAAACATATTACAAAAGATACTATAACAAATCTCCTTTTATCAATGTCATATTTATCCACCCATTTATTAAATAATTTATAAGTAATAATTCCTACAATCACACTAAATATAAAAAATGCTACCATTTTTACAACAACCATTAATACACTTACAGATGAATCAGCTAAACTTGTAATAACCGTTAAAACCAACATTCCTAAAACATCATCAATAATAGCTGCTCCTACAATTATATTTCCTACAGAAGTGGATACTTTTCCAAGCTCCCGTAAAGTTTCTACTGTTATACTAACAGATGTCGCTGTTAAAACAGAGCCTATAAATATATTTTGCACAAAGATATTTACATTGCCTACCTTTCCATCATTGATGCAATATGCTAATATTGTACCTCCAATTAAAGGTATTATTACTCCCATTGTTGCTACTATAAATGAAGTCTTTCCACTTTTCTTAAATTCACTTAAATTGCTTTCTAGACCTGCAGTAAATAATAATACTATAACTCCCACTTCTGCTAGTTGCTTAATAAAATCTGTTTCATCTATTACATTAAATACCGCAGGTCCTAATATTAAACCAGCCAATAATGCTCCAACCACCTGTGGTAATTTAAATCTCTTAGTAACCAAAGATAAAACTTTTGTACTCAGTAAAATAAGTGCAAGATCTAATAAATATCGATATGACATATATCATTACCTCCTATATAACTTTGTCTTACATAAATTTTACCATTTATTAACAATAAAAAGTCATAGAAACATACTTGTTTTTTTCCTATGACTTGTCACATTTATTAATTATTTATTTTTATTATCCAACTTCCACATTCTTTTTTAATATTTTCCTTAGCTAATATAGCTGAAATAACAGCATATCCATCAATATTGCATTTTTTAACATAATCTATGTTATCTAAGTTTAAGCCGCCTATTGCTGCTACTGGCAAATTTACTTTCTCTTTAATCTCTTTTAAGGTATCTAATGATACTCTTTTAGCATCAAGCTTTGTTTTGGTACCAAAAATATCTCCTACCCCTAGATAGTCTGCTCCATCTGCTTTGGCCCTTTCAGCTTCTTCCACCGTCCTACAAGAAACACCAATTATTTTTCCTGGCATCAACTTCCTTGCTTCCTTTGCAGGAATATCACTTTGCCCAAGATGAACTCCATCTGCATCACAAAGCATTGCTATATCTATTCTATCATTTATGACAAATTTAACACCATACTTCCTAGTAAGCTCTCTAAGGTTCATAGCTTTTTCTAAAAATTCTTTACCATCAGCTTCTTTTTCCCTTAACTGCAACATGGTAACTCCACCTTTTAAAGCCTCTTCTATGCAATGATAAAAATCACGTCCCTTTAATATATCACTGTCGGTAATTAAATACAGTTTTAACTCTTCCATAACTCCATCCATTTAATATCATACATGTTTTTTCAATCTGTCAAATGGCATTATTGCTAATATTACAACACAAAGAACTCCTTCAACACCTGCTGTTGAACCATTATATACTAATGAATATAATACTGCTCCCATATTTTCTGGTGCAAAAGCTCCAAAGAATACAACCCCTGATAAGAACTTTGAAAATACATTAAGCACTACCGCCATTAAAGGTCCAAATATTCTTTTTATTCTTGTATCACTGCCAAAGGTACCTGCTAATCCTAAGGCCATTGTTGGAAATATATAATCTAGTAAAAATTGTACTGGATGAATTACATACGGCCCATCTAATAGTGATAATAATCCAAATACAAGACCTGCAGTTACACCTGCTGTCTTACCGTAAAGTAATGAAAAAAGCATTACTGGTAGCATTGAAAATAGTGCAATACCTCCACCTTGTGGATATCTAATTATTTGAATAAGACTTAATATAAAAGAAATTGCCGCTATTAATGAAGCCATTACCATCTCCTTAGTGTTCATCCTATTATTTTTTAAATCAATTACATATGATATCACTATAATTGCTGAAATTATTCCTAAAAATATTATCATCTTTATTCCCCCTACTTATTGTTTTTCTTCTATCTTTATTATTCTTGAATTTTCTTCAAGTAACTTCTTATTTAATTTATATATATTATCCATTAATTTAATTTTAAATGTTCCCAAAGGAGTATCACCTTTATCTGCTAACTCTCCTGCAATACCCATAACAAGCATTGCCATAACAGTGGCTTCCAATCTATTTTCTCCTGTTCCTAAAAAACTTCCTATTAAACTACCAGTCATACATCCAGTACCTGTTATTCCTTTTAATTTCGCTGTTCCATTTTCAATTCTTAATACATTTTTCCCATCAGATATATAATCGTTAACTCCTGTAGCAACTACTACACATTCTAATCTTTTGGCAGCTTTCTTCACTATTTGGATTATATCTTCTCCATCATCAAGAGAGTCTACACCTTTTCCTTTAACATCTAGACCACATATATATTTAATTTCTGCTACATTTCCCTTAACCACATCAAACTTAACTTCATTTAAAAGTTTATTAACAAACTCACTTCTTGTATTTGTTGCAAAAACTCCCACTGGATCAAAAATAACAGGTTTATTATATTTATTAGCTGCTTTTCCAGCTTTCACAAATAAATCAAGTCTTGATGAATTCATAGTTCCTATATTAATGACTACTGCTGAAGAAATGCCTATGACCTCTTCTACTTCTTCATAACTATAGCTCATAAGAGGACTAGCTCCCAGTGCTAAAGTCACATTTGCACAATCATTTATTGTTACTTCATTAGTATAATGTACTACCAGTGGATTTATTTCCTTAACCTTGTTTATTAACTCATACATATCTTAACTCCCTCGATGCTTTATCTTTCTTATTTACTGAATGTTAACCCTTCAAATTTATAAAAATGATGAACTGGCCCCACTCCATGTCCAATATCAAAGCTATGCTCAATAGCTTCAGTAATATACTTCTTACTTAATTCTACAGCTTCTTTAATACCATATCCTAATGCAAGATAAGCTGTTATTGCTGATGATATTGTGCAGCCAGTACCATGGGTATTTTTTCTATTTATACGCTTTGTTTCAAATACTTCAAAAATATTCTCACCAATTAATACATCTACTGCTTCACCATCTAAATGACCACCTTTCACCAGCACAAATTTAGGCCCCAGCTCAAATATTTTTTTCCCGGCTACTTTCATATCTGTAACAGAATTAATCTTTATCCCTGTAATTTCTTCTGCTTCAGGAACATTAGGCGTTACTAAATAAGCCATAGGTATTAGATATTTTATTAAATTTTCCTTTGCTTCAGACTTTAATAATGAATATCCACTTTTAGAAATCATCACTGGATCAACTACCAAAAAACTTGGATTATATTTCTTCATGGTATTTACTATATCCACTATTATTTCTGGACTAGACACCATACCTATTTTCACAGCTGCTGGCTCAATATCATCAAAAATCGCTTTTATTTGACTTTTTATTATTTCACCACTTAACTCCTCAACAGCAAAGACACCTTCTGTATTTTGTGCTGTTACTGCCGTAATAACACTCATGCCATATGTACCAATAGCACTAAATGTTTTTAAATCTGCTTGAATTCCTGCACCTCCTGAAGAATCAGATCCTGCAATAGTCAATGTTGGTACTCTGTAATTTCTCAAAATTATTCCCCCTCCCATTAAGTTAATTACAAATTATCAACGATAAATATAAAAAAAAGCTGCACTCTTATCCAGAGTACAGCTATTGAATATGAATAATTAATCTACTTAAATAAAAGTAGTTTCATTTTAATTCATCATTAATAATTCGTCATCGATTTACGCTTTCCTCCGCTGGCATTATCCAGTTCAGGTACAAGGGTTGATTATGTTATATCTCTCAGCTTTTTATAGCACCCCTAGCAAATTATATATATTATTGTCCTTTTTATTGTAAACTTATATTTATTTTTTTACAATACCTTATTTTTTAAATTTAATTCTTCCTCTGCTTGAATAAAATATCTCCCATCAGTCCAAAGCTTTGCCTTATTTTTACTTACTAATAAAGTACCTACTGAACCAGTAAAACCTAAATTTAATTACTATTTTAAAATAAAAAAATAAAATGTAAAGCTCCTTAGATAACTTACATTTTATTTTTCAATTCCTCTATTTCTCTTTCCAAAGCTAAGATTTTATCATTTAATTGATTTATAATATCTTCTTCATATTTTCCATTATGACTTTGTTTTCTTTCTTTATGAGATTTCTTTTTATTTTTCTTCTTAACAATTTGTTCATAACCATCAGAAGTTGAAGGTTCTGCTGTAAATGGGTTGGATATATTTCGATAGTCTGGACTATAGTACCTTCCTGGCCCTGCTTGTGAATATTGTTGCTGAGCATTAAACATTACTATTACCTGGGCAATTAACTGTACCCAATTTCCAAACGCATTGGCTACATTTGTAGGCATATTACCTGATAATATACTGCCAACCACTTCTCCTAAAACAGTAATAAGCATTGGATCTATATCTTGAAAACCAAACGGAATATCTAAATCACAATATTTATACTCATTAGAATTTGCACCACCAGTTGGATCTATTTTACACTTATTATTGAATTTATTTTTATTATTCTTTTTACTATCATATTGGTCTTTAACTCTATCATCAATAATATCTGCATCCCAAGCCATATTTTCTCCATAATTATTATTGCTATTACCATATTACGTATAATTAAACTTAGGTGTTCATATTATCTACCAAAGTCTTTTCTAAAGAAGTTACTCTTGTTTTTAATTTTTCTATCTGCTCTTTCAATTCTTCCATAAGACTTTCTAATCTTTCACAGCCATTGATATTGCTCTTTTCTGAACTATTCCTAATATTTTCACTGTCATTACAATCACTATTGGAATTTTCCTTGGAATCGCAACTACAAAAAGGATTATTTACATTTTTATATCTTAAGTCATAATAACGTCCTGGTCCATTTTGAAAGTATTGCTGTTGTGCTCCATAAGTTTCTATTGCTTGTCCCACTAAATTAAGCCAATTAGATATAGCCACAGCTACATTAAAAGGTACATTTCCAGCTATAATATTACCAATCAACTCACCAATAGTTATAAAAACTATGGGATTTATATCTTGAAACCCTCCAGGAATATCTAAATTTAGATTAGCACAACAATTACTATTCCCTCCCCCTGAAGGATCTACCTCAGGAATATTATTTGACACATCATCTTCGTTTTTCACATATCCATTTCTCTTAAGCATTTCATATATTTCATTTAAATCATACATATTCATTTTTCATTCTAAAACTTCACGTAAAATTAATATATTAGTATTTTATGCTTTATTTTTATTTTAGTAACATCTTATTATGCCTTTTCATAATATATATTATAACACTAAGCAAAAGTTATACTCCTATCTTTCGGCATAAAGCTAAGCCTCATAGTAAATCTACTACGAGGCTTTTTTTTACTTAAAAATCACTTCCTGCTAAATATCCTGTTGAAAATGCCATTTGAAGATTATATCCTCCTGTTTCAGCATCTATATCAATTACTTCTCCAGCAAAATATAAATTATTTATTAATTTTGATTCCATGGTAGAAGCATTAATTTCCTTTACTTTAACTCCACCTGACGTTACCTGTGCAGCTTTTATAGTTAAAGTTTCCCTTACTGTAAGCTTCATTTCTTTTATATACTCAATTATCTTAATTTCATCTTCCTTTTTCAAGTCACTGGCTTTAACTTCTACTAAGTTAAGCATTTCAAATATCTGCTTCAAGAAATTTTGTGGCAAAATTCCCTTTAAATTATTTAAAACGAACCTATTACTGTTACTTCTAATTATCTGTGCAAGTTCCTCCTTTGACCTATCTTTAAGAAAATCTAAAACGACTTCAACTTCACCATCAGCTAAAGCTTTATTTAAGTATGAAGAAATTTTTAATACTGCTGGACCTGATATTCCAAAGTGAGTAAATATCATATCTCCTTCTTTTTCAAACTTCTTCTTTTTAAATTTTGCCTGTATATGTACATCCTTCATAGCTATCCCTTGAAGATTTTTAACAAATTCCTCCTTTATGACAAGTGGAATTAAAGCTGGATAAATAGGTGTTATTGTATGACCATATTTCTTAATAACATCATACATACTTCCATCTGAACCAGTTGTGGGAAAACTTTTCCCTCCTGTTGTAACTATCACTTTATCTCCATTAATAGACTTACCTGTGTCAAGTATCACACCTTTTACTACATTATCTTTCACAATTAAATCTTCAACCTTTGTATTATACAATATCTTAACATTGTTCTCTCTTAACTCATTTTCAAATAAAGATATTACTTCATCTGCTTTATCGCTTTTTGTATATACTTTTTCATCATATTCCACCTTATATTCTAGTCCTTTTTCACTTAAGTACTCCAGTAGTTGATAGTTTGAAAAAGTGTATAAAGCACTATATAAAAATTTGTTATTAGTTACTATTTTACTAAAGAACTCTTCAATATCTCTGTTATTAGTGATATTACATCTTCCACCACCAGTAAGCTTTAACTTCTTACCTATTTCATTATTTCTTTCTATTAAGATAACTTCATTATTTTTAGCTGCCGTTATAGCTGCCATAATACCTGCTGGCCCACCTCCTATAACAATAACCTTTGCCATTTTGCCTACACCTCACTACCAATAATTTGTTTATTTTCTTATTATAACAGAAAACATATTATGTATATATAAAAAAATAAGAAATAGCCAATAAGCTATTTCTATCTACAACAATTATCCATACATTGTTGTAGTGCATCACTTAAGCCATTTGTCAACTGACAATTTTGATTCATTAAGAAGCAATAAATACTTTGATTACTCCACCAATATAAAAATAATATTACATAAATCAAATTTATAAACTGCGATCCATAACATAGTAATATATTAAAAAAATCACAATAAGTAAATTGATTATTGGGATTATTGGCATTACTTAGTAAAGCATCAGCTAAGTCATCCAAAGGCAAACCATTTATTATGCTATCCAAAGTACTACCGCTATTGCAGTTACTATCAAAATTATAATAATCCAAATTATTCATGTCTCATCCTATAATATTGCTATATAAATATTTTATGATTTTTAATTTAATAAGTTCTCTTTTTAGCAATATTTTAACATTTTCTTAGCTCCATTATATGCTGCAATAAAATATCCACCATATATTATAATCATTATAATCATTGTTACTATAATATAATTCATTATAGATCCATCACCAAAAACAGAAACTATATCTGAAGAAATCTTTAATCCTAAAATTGAATGTACTATAGCAAGTGATAAAGGAATCATAAAATAAATTGCTATTTGTACTAAAATAGATCTATTAATCATCTCTTCATCTACACCAATTTTTCTAAGTAATGCATATCTGTCTATATTATCTGCTGCTTCTGATAACTGCTGTAATGCTAATACTGCTGCTGATGCTATTAAAAAGACACTTCCAATATAAATAGCAAGATAAGAAATCATTGTGCCAAATCCAGCTGAATTAGCTAATAAATCTTTCTTTGTAAGATAATATACATATACAGAGTCATCAATATTATTTTCTCTAAATTTGCTAGCTAAATATTCATCACCTTCACTATTTTTATAATTAATATTTAAATATGAATTATATGGTTCCACTCCATTTAAAACTTCATCATTAACTATAAAAGTACATAAATTATTTTCTAGCATTTGATTATAAGTAGTCACTTCTATAGACTCTATTTGTGCTGGTAATAATTTTTCTCCGTTTACAACTATTTCAGTATTGTTTTTAGTAGCTTCCATTATATACTTTTTAAAATCTTTTACATCGCTACATACCATATATTTATCATCTGCTAATTTAACTTGTTCTTTTCCTATCATTTCCATAACACTGTTAAACTCTGAAACCTTCATTACTGGTATGTTTTCATTTGAAAATACAGGATAATACTTTTTAGTTTTATTTATAGCCTCTTTAGTAAGAAAATCTCTATAACTATAATCATTATCATATAACTTATACTCTGAATAACTGTTGGCAATACTATCTAAATCTATTCCTTTATTCATAAGTTCTTCTTTTATATCTAACCCTTGATAATTCCAAAAAGTAGCATCAAATTGACTCGAATATTTCAAACCTTGGTTTATTGATTTATTTATTCCAAGGCCACCTGATAATGTGCATATAGAAACAAAAAGCATTAAGCATATAAAAGTCATGGAAATAAAGGTTGTATTTATCTTGCTGTTAATTTGTCTTAAGATAAACATATTTAAATTTTTAAAATATTTATTTTTATTACTTTGCATTACTTTTAATAAAAAACCTGAAAGAGCAAAGAAAAATAAAAATGTTCCTAAGGCTCCCATAGCTACGATGATAAATAATGATGATGTAATAATGGCAACACCCATTTTTAACACATAATAATATGCTCCACCTAATAAAGTAATACTTATTATAAAGATAACAACTGATAGCCAAAGATTTCTTACTTTGATATCTTGATTTTTCTTTGCAGCATTTAACAAATCAATTAATTTAACTTTTCTAATAACATTAGAATTAAATAATAAAACTATCAAGTATATTATTGCAAAACATACCAATGTTTTTATAAATGCACTTTTTGAAAAAACAAATTTAAATCTTACAATATCCACTTGGAATAACTTGGCTGTAAATATTGATAACCCTTGTGATAACAATGTTCCTACCACTAAGCCTACAATTAAAGAGAGAATACCTATACATAATGTTTCAATAAATAATATTTTTGAAAGAGTTCCTTTTTCCATCCCTAAAGTCATATATATTCCAAATTCTTTTTTTCTTCTTTTTATTAAATAATTGCTGGCATAAATAATTAAGAATCCTAAGATAGCAGAAATAAATACCGATGCTACGCTCATAACTACATTGACCATTTCGAAGGCATTTTTTTCAGCCTCACTTAAGTTCATCATAATTGTTTGTGATTCTATGGAGTTAAATGTGTAAAATATCGCTACCCCAAATACTAATGTTAAAAAGTAAATTGAATAATCCTTAAAACTTCTTTTTATATTTCTTATTGCAAGTTTAGCATACATCTCTCACATCTCCTCCTAGAAGTGTAATTACATCTATGATCCTATCAAAGAACTTGTTTCTGCTATCATTACCTTTTATAAGTTCATTAAATATCTTTCCATCTTTAATAAACAGTATCCTGTCAGCATAACTAGCAGTAAAAGCATCATGAGTTACCATCATAATTGTTGCATTTAAATCCTTGTTTAACTTTTCCATACTTTCTAATAATACCTTTGCTGATTTTGAATCTAATGCTCCTGTAGGTTCATCTGCTAATATAAGTGATGGATTAGTTATTATTGCTCTTGCAGCTGCAACTCTCTGCTTTTGTCCACCTGACATTTCATATGGATATTTATTTAAAATATCTTTAATATTTAATTTATCTGCAATATTTGTTATTCTCTTATTAATTTCTCCATAATTAATCTTACATATAGTTAAAGCTAATGCTATATTTTCATAAGCTGTTAATGTATCTAAAAGATTAAAATCTTGAAAAATAAATCCTAACTCTTCTCTTCTAAACTTTGCTATTTTTTTTGACGAAAGTTTTGTTATATCATTATTATTTATATATATATGACCACTACTAGCTTTATCTATAGTTGAAATGCAGTTAAGGAGCGTTGTCTTTCCACTGCCTGATGCTCCCATAATACCTACAAACTCTCCTTTATTCACAGTAAAGCTTATATTATTAATTGCTTTAGTAATATTGCCATTCTTACCATAGTATTTTTCAATATTACTTACCCTTAATATTTCATTACTCATTTCTCTAACCTCCAGTATTTACTATACTCATATAATATCGTTAATTCATCATGGTATCCATAGAACTATGTAACAATAACCTTACACTTTTGTAACATAAGCTCATAGATTACCAACAATCTTATGAATTATGAGTGACTGAATAAATCTCCAGAGTTTATAATTAATATTAATCTTCCGCTAAATTATAGTTATTAATAGGAAATACTATTGTTACTTCTGTTCCTACTCCTAACTTTGATTTAATACTTATGCCTAAACCTAGTTTTAAACATAATTTCTTACATAAATATAAGCCCATACCTGTTGAGTTATTATATTTTCTACCATTTTCCCCAGTATAGCCTTTTTCAAATACTTTTTCTATTGACTTTTCACTTATTCCAATACCATTATCTAAAATTTTTAAAATAATATTCTTATCTTTTTCTAAACACCTAATCTTTATATACTTTTCATCCTTATCCATATATTTCACTGAATTAGAAATTATTTGTTGCAAGATAAATTCAATCCATTTGCTATCGCAATAGACCTTTTTTTCTATATCTTCTAGTTGAATCTTAACTCTTTTTTCAATAAGTATGTTTGCATTTTTTCTTATAACTGAATTTATACTATTTTTTAATGGTATTTTCTTGATTATATAATCCCTCTCTACTGTACTGCTTCTAGCATAAAATAATACTTGTTCTATAAAACCTTCTACTTTTTCAATTTCCTCCAAGACACTTTTATTAATATATCCTTCATCATTTTCTAAAATAAGCCTAGCAGATGCTATAGGTGTCTTTATTTCATGTACCCATGTTTCAATATACTCTTTATAATCATTAATATTCCTTTTTAAATCTGCTACTTCATCCTTCATGGATTTAGTACATTCCTCCAGTACAGAATAAATAATATTACTCTCAATAAAATCTCCTGACTCTAATATTTCTGCTATAAAATACTTTTTATCTAGCCCATCTAAATTCTTAAATAAATTATCATAATATTTTTTCCTATTAAAATAATCATAAATATAACAGCTAAATACTCCTATAAGATTTAATATGCTGATAAATACTATTGTATATGTATCTACTTTTAATGCTTTTAAAATAACAACACCTGAAAGAGTCATTACAATATTAATAACCATAAAAACAAATTTTTCTTTAATATATTCAATTAATTTCATACTAATATATAACCTTGTCCTCTCTTAGTTGTAAGCATATTATTGGCTCCAATTTCCTCCATCTTTTTTCTTAGCCTATTTATATTAACTGTTAAAGTATTATCATCTACAAACTCATCATTTTGCCATAAATACTTCATAAGTTCACTACGAGAAACTATTTTTCCTTTATTCTTTATTAAAGTGTAAAGAATCCTACTTTCATTTTTAGTAAGGTCACTTTTATTACCTTCATATTCCATTTCACTGGTGGAAAGGTTATATCTTAATCCATTATATTCATGTATCTCCATACTATTATTTCCATAAACTCTTCTTATGATTGATTCTATTCTTGCCAATAAAATGGCTGCATTATATGGCTTAGTAATAAAATCATCGGCTCCAAGATTCATGCTTATAAGCTCATCCATTTCAGTATCCCTGCTAGTTACAACTATGATAGGTACATTGGACTGCTTTCTTATTTCCTTGCATATATAATATCCATCAAAAACAGGTAGATTTATATCTAATAGTATTATTTTTGGGTTTTCTTCCAAAGCTATGTCCACTATATTTTCAAAGTCAAAGGAAGTAGCTACTTCATAACCATATCTTTTTAAAAAGCTACCTAACTGTTCATTTATCTTTACATCATCTTCAATAATAAAAACTTTATTCATATATAAGTCACCTCTCAATAAATTATATCCATATTTTACATAAAAATAATAGTGCCATATTAATTTTTATTAATATAGCACATAAAATTTATCTATTATCTATTTTTTCAGGATATAAATCATGATTTGCTAATCTGTTAAAAGCAACCTCTTCCCACCTTGTTCCTGGCTTTCCATAGTTGCAATATGGATCTATGGAAATTCCACCTCTTGGTGTAAACTTTCCCCATACCTCTATATACTTAGGTTTCATAAGCTTTATTAAATCCTTCATTATTATATTCATACAATCCTCATGGAAATCACCATGATTTCTAAAGGTAAATAAATATAACTTTAATGATTTACTTTCAACCATGTATTTATCAGGTACGTATGATATGTAGATAGTTGCAAAATCTGGTTGACCAGTTATTGGACAAAGGCTTGTAAACTCTGGACAATTAAACTTTACAAAATAATCATTATCTGGATGCTTATTTTCAAATCTTTCTAATATTTTAGGATTATAATCATATTCATATTTAGTATTTTGATTTCCAAGTAAAGTTATTTCCTTCATAAATTAAATCTCCTTAATCTTACTGCTAAGTATTTTTATTATAATTACTCCTAATATACCTGGTATAACTTGTCCTACACATAAGCTAAATGCCATAGCTTTATAAGGTATTCCTAATAAATATGATAACCAAGTAGCTACCCCTAGTCCCGGCACAAATATTATTGGAATTGCTGCTAAATTTATATTTAGCTTATACTTTCTTATAAGAACAATAAGGAATGATGTTGTTATTCCAACTAATCCTCCACCTAGCATATCTAAGACTCCTAAACCTCCCATTATTGTGTTAGATATTATATTTGCAATACCTAATGGTAAAACTAGAAAAGGGAAGATGTATGATAAAGAATATATTGTTGTGGCAATCCTTATTTGAAATTGCCCAAAAGCAAAAGATTGTGTACAAAACATTATAACTACATAAAGAGCAATTACTAATGCTGATAATGTTAACCTTTTTGTTGAATTAATTTTTATATTATTTTCCATGAAAATCACCTCCAAAGCATAAAAAAAGGGCATAAAAATGCCCTATTGTTTTAGAATATAATCTTCACTTCCTAGTTTTGTTTATAGACAGGAGGGTCACGAACTGTCTTATTAAATTCACCTAATTGAGAATATCATACATTTTACCTAAAATCAACTATTTTTATAATTTTATCCTTTAAGTTCTTCTTGCATAATTTCATCTAACAACGCTGGATAATTAGTAATAATCCCATCTACCTTAGCTGCAATAAGTAGCCTCATATATAGAGGTAAATCAACTGTATATACATTAATCTTTAAATTATTGGCATGGACTTCCTTTATTAACTCTGCTGAAACCAGTCTTAAATCTGGATGAATTGCATCAGCCTTTAACTCCTTAGCAACTTTAACTATATTTTCTATAGGCTCATAATATAATAATCCTGTTTTAATTTCTCCATCTATTTGCTTACATAACTTTATAGAGTTTGGATTAAAGCTTGAGATAATTACTCTTTCTTTCATTTCATAATCTTCAATCATATTTATTACATCTTGTTCAATTCCTGCATAATGTATCATATCTGTCTTTAATTCGATATTTAAAATCACATCACTATTCCTTATTAAGTTTAATACTTCTTCTAAAGTTGGAATCCCTGTTCCTTGCACTCCTTCAAACAAAGCTCTTCTAGTTTGAAGTTCTTTAAGCTCCCTTAAAGTAAAATCCTTTACCAACCCTTTTCCTTTAAAGGTTCTCTCAACCTCTTCATCATGAATAACAACTATCTTATTATCCTTTGTTTTCTGAACATCAAGTTCAATTCCTGATGCTCCACACTTTATTCCTTCTTCAAAAGCAAGCAATGTATTTTCTGGATAATCAGAACTTGCTCCTCTATGGGCAAAATTTATCATTATACATAAGCCTCCTATTTCTTACTCAATATAATTCATATTCTTATTTCCATAAACTAATACATTATTTTAATTATAATATTCTTAGAATTTATAGTACATATTTAACCATTTCACACAAAATTCCTATAATACCTACTCCGCATAAAAAACCAGTAAATACTCTTCTTCTAAAAATATAAAAAAGTGGCTTCCTTAAGAAAGCTCCTTTTTCAACTCATCATTCATAATTCATTATTATCACAGCAGTGCTTTACTTGTTATATATCCCCCAAAGATAAATACTAAATTCCATATAGCTATACCCATGGTAGAATAAATTGTAAATTCAAATATATCTTCTTTAACAGTTCCTGAAATCAAAGAAACTATAGTCCGTACAACTGGCAAAAGCCTACAAACAAACACACCTTTACTACCAAATCTTTTACTAAAATCAAAAGCTTTATCAATGGAACCCTTTGCTTTAGGAAATTTTTTCTTTATCCATTCTAATAAAGGATTTCCTACATAATATCCTACATAATATAGTGATATACTTCCTAAAACACCAGCTAAAACAGATATTATAAACATTCCAAAAAAGCTATATTCATTATTGGCAATAAGTACTCCTATGGCTGGTAGTATTACTCCACCTGGCAACCCAGGAAGATTTAAATACTCTAGATACACTATAAAAAACAAAAATATTATTCCATACTTTAATATGTATTCAACAACTAAATTAACATTATTTATCATAAACTTACCTCATAATCATTCTTAAAACGAATATACTTAATTTTATATTTCTATTATATATTAGATATGGTCACCTTTTCTATATATTATACTCTAAAGCTTTTTACTATAGTGATATAGTTATTTATCGTATAAATAACTATATCACTATATATCTTATTATCTGTTAATTAAATTTATTGTTAAATAACCACTTAACATTAATACTAAATTCCATATCCCAATACCAATTGATGAAAATATTAAAAACTCTATTAAACTTTCCTTTACACTTCCACATACTAAATATACCAATGTTCGCACTCCAGGAATAAATCTGCATAAAAGTACACCATTACTACCATATTTATTTGTATACATTAAAATTTTATCTATTGTTTCCTTGCTTTTAGGAAACCTATTCTTTACCCAATTAATCATAGGATTCCCTATGAAATATCCTAAATAATACAACGTCAAACTTCCTAATATTGCAGCTACTAACGTTAGTATAAACACGTAAATAAAACTATATTCATACTTGGCTACAAAAACCCCTATGGCTGGCATTAAAATTGATGATGCTAAACCTGGAAAATTTAACTGTTCTAAAAATAAAAGTAAAAATATAACTGCTGTTCCATACTTTAATATATATTGGATTATTATTTGAGAATTATTCATATATCATTTTCCTTTCTTCATTACTATTTGCTTATATCATAATTCTTTTAAAGTATTACATCATTAATAATATTTACCACTTTTTACCATATTATTACTTATGAATTAAATCACGCTATATTTTTTACAAAATAATTGAAAATAATTATCACTTATTCTATTTTCCCTTTTTCTTTTTTAAATATAGTAATATAATAACTATATATTCGATAATAAGGAGATAATGAAATGACTTTAAACAGAAATGACCACTGCTGGTGTGGTAGTAATAAAAAATATAAACAATGTCACTTACAATTTGACGAAAAAATAGCACACCATCAAAGAAATGGTGCTGAAGTTCCTCCAAGAGAAATTATAAAAACTCCAGCACAAATTGAAGGTATAAAAGCTAGTGCTAAAATAAATACTGCAGTTTTAGACCTAGTTGCTAAAAATATTAAAGCAGGAATGTCTACAGCTGAAATAGATAAACTTGTTCATGACTTTACTGTATCTCAAGGAGCTATACCTGCTCCTTTAAACTATCAAGGTTTCCCAAAAAGCTGCTGTACATCAATTAACGATGAAATATGTCACGGAATTCCTAGTGAAGATGTAATTCTTAAAGATGGAGATATAATAAATGTTGATGTTTCAACAATACTTAATGGTTACTTCTCAGATGCTTCAAGAATGTTCAAAATAGGTGCTGTACACCCTGAGCTTGATAAGTTAGTTAATGTTGCTAAGGAATGTCTAGATTGTGGTTTAAAGGCTGCTAAGCCATGGGGATTCATGGGTGATATTGCTGAAGCTGTTCAAAAACATGCTGAATCCAATGGCTACTCTGTAGTTAGAGAATTTGGTGGACACGGAATAGGCTTACAATTCCACGAAGATCCTTTTGTTTCTCATGTTGGTAAAGCAGGAACAGGTATGCTTCTAGTACCAGGAATGACTTTTACTATTGAACCAATGATTAATATGGGAGCTCCAGATTTATTTATCGATGCAGATAATGATTGGACTGCATTAACAGCAGATGGATACCCATCTGCTCAATGGGAATATACAATATTAATCACTGAAGATGGTGCTGAAATATTAACTTACTAATTTTATTAACTAAGTAATTATTTAAAGTATAAAAAATAAGTTGTAGATTATTTTAAACCTACAACTTATTTTCTATAGTTCCTTTACTAATTCTCCATTTTTAGCACTTACTGCTTTTATCACTCTGCATATGGCATATCCTAAAAATACCACTGAATAAACTGCTATATTTAAAATATAACTACTATCCATGTTTACTTTAGGAACAAACATCAGCATTACATGTACTATTAGTTTAATTGCCATTTACTTTTAATATTTTTTCTGATATAATATTATTCCTTTATACAATAATATATATTGGTGTTATTGTATATAATTTATTTAAATTTGAAAGGTTTAGGTGAACTAAATGATAAGTGATAGAGAGTTAATTGTAAAAGCATTTGAAGCTCAAAACTTTTGTTACACTCCATATTCAAACTTCAATGTAGGTGCTGCACTACTTGGCACTAATGGAAAGGTTTATCAAGGATGTAATATTGAAAATGCTGCCTTTTCTCCAACAAACTGTGCTGAAAGAACTGCTTTCTTTAAAGCTGTTTCAGAAGGACAACAAGATTTCTCAGCTATTGTTATTGTAGGAAACAAAGCTGATGTTAAAATGGGCGAAGGTGATTATTGCGCTCCATGTGGTGTGTGTAGACAAGTAATGGCCGAATTCTGCAATCCAGAAACTTTTAGAGTTATCTTAGCTAAAAGTCCTGATGATTACAAAGAATTCTTATTAAAAGAATTATTACCTTTAGGTTTCACTAGTAAAGACTTTAAATAATTCTAATTTAATAGTAAAAGTTTTAAAAGATTAGTGTTGCAGCACTAATCTTTTAAAAACATATTATATCAAGCTAATTTAAAAATTTCAATATTTTTTACAAATTATTTTTTTCAGTTAATCTTAACATTTCCTCTACTTCATTTTTAGAAATAAATCTATATTTTCCATACTCAATACCATCTAATGTTATATTCATAATTCTCACTCTTTCAAGCTTTACTACATTATAGCCAAAAACTTTGCTCATTCTCCTTATCTGTTTATTTAATCCTTGAGTGAGAATAATTTTAAAAGTATTATTGTCCATTCTAAACACCTTACATGATCTAGTGACTTGTCCACATATTTCAACTCCACTGGACATACCTTTAATAAATTCTTCATCAAATTCCCTATCTAAAGTTACAATATACTCTTTTTCGTGTTCATTTTCTGATTCTAAAATCTTATTAGCTAAAACACCATCATTGGTTAAAATAATAAGTCCTTGCGATGGCTTATCTAATCTTCCTACAGGAAAAATATACTCTGGATAATTCATATATTCTATAATATTACCCTTCACAGTCTTTTCTGCTGTACATGTTATCCCCACAGGCTTATTAAGTGCTATATATATCTTTTCTCTGGCAGAAACCGGCTCATCATCAATAAGTATTTCATCACTTTCCTCCACCCATTGACCTGGTATAGATAAAATACCATTAACCTTGACTCTTCCATCTTCTATATATCTTGCAGCTTCTTTTCTTGAACATATTCCTAAATTGCTTAATAATTTATTAATTCTCACTATATCACCTAATTCTATCATTTGTATAATATCTAAATTATACCATACTTAATCTTTAACATATCTAAAACCCTATATTTTATGAAAAGTGCGAATTCCTTTATAATTTTTTAATTATTTATAAGACTTCTAATCCTTATTACATCATTAGTTATTATATTATCCACCCCTAAATAAATAGCTCTCTGACCTTCCTCTTCATTATTTACTGTCCAAACAAACATCTCCTTACCAAGTTTATGAACTCTTTCTACAACTCTTTCATTTAATCCTTCATAGGCTATAGAAATAGCATCAATTTCATCAATATTAAAATCTTCTGCTAAACTTCTAGTAATATATCCTATTTTTATATTACTATTATAATTTCTAACCTTTAGCAATACTCCATAATTACTGGAGGTTATTATTACTTCTTCCTCCATCTTGCATTTTTCTATTAATTCCGCTACAAGCTTAGATATTAACTCTTCATCGTTATTTACCTTTAAATCAATATTTATCTTTGACTTTCCTCTTATAACTTTTAGTGCCTTTTCTAAAGTAACAATTTTATCATCTTTCCCTATAGAAAAAATTCTTTTTCTATTAATATCATTAAAATTGCTTTCAGAAATATTAAAACTTTCACCAGAATTTTTAATAAATACATCATCATGACTTAAAACAAGCTTATTATCCTTTGTCCTGCGAACATCAATCTCTATGTAGTCTGCTTTTTCTTCAATGGCAATATTAATGGCTTCAATACTATTATCTCTTGCTTTTAATGAACTTCCTCTGTGAGCTGTTATAAAAACCCTGTGCTTTTCACAATTTTTTTCTTCAGAAAGAATTTTATGTTCTAACAAATTATAAGAAAAAATAAATATAAATACTATTATTAAACACCTAAAAAATTTAAAGTACATCTTATCACCTTCTTTAACTTTAAAAAAAGGATTCTAAGAAAACTTCTTAAAATCCCCCTTCCTATATTATATATTTTTAATGATTAATTAATTCTCCCTTAGTATTAATGCCCATATTTTGAATAATTATTAGCTCTTTCAACTTAAGCTTAAAATATTATAGTAACTCTTTCCTTAACTCCATTAATTTATCTATATATTCTTCACAAGCACAAAAAATTAACTTTAATAATTATTATTTAACACATCAAAATTAATAGATGTACCTAGTAATAATATTATTACTGCAATTAAGTTTTTATAAGCTTTTTCAATATCTTTTGGTTGAGAATTGCTATTATTTTTCACAGTATTATATGCATCCCAAAGAATCCCAACAAATATAGCAGTAACTATTAAATATATTAAATTAGATTTTCTAGGACTATCACTTAAATCCTCCATATTTTCTGTAAAATTAGTATTATTTATATTATCTAAAATTACATTTCTTTGCCAAAAAAGATATTCTATATTAATTATAACTCCATAAAGAATTAAAAATACAGCCCATATTGATATGTTAACAATATATAATTCTTTGTATATTTCTCCTTGCTCTTGATTTGAGTTATTATTTTCAATATTGCTTGATTTACTTTTAAATGATTTCTTTTTATCTTTCATAATAAACCTATTAAATTAACTCCTAGTTTATATTTAATATATGCACTTAATGCTTTATTCGTAATAAAAATAAATTTTTCTACAATACATATACCTTAAAACCGTATATTTATGCAACCACTTTGCATTTTTTATTATATTTTTGTATTTTTTTATATTTTTTATTTTAATTTAATATATTTATTCGACATTTTCATATTTGTTTTTAAATATTGTAATTATTTTACATGGATTTTTATTTATTTTATTTGTATAATAAAAAAACAAGTATATAATAAAGAAAGGAATAGATAATTATGTCATTAATTGGAATTTTAATTATTATAGTAGGCTTTGCACTAAAACTTGATACAATAGCAGTTGTTGTTTCTGCTGGTGTAGTTACAGGATTAGTTGCAGATATGAGTATTTCAGAAATACTTTCTACTTTAGGAACAGCATTTATTAACAATAGAACAACATGTCTTTTTATGTTAACTTTACCTGTAATAGGATTATGTGAAAGATATGGATTAAAAGCAAAAGCTATAGACCTTATAAAAAAAGCAAAAGGGTTATCTACTGGTGCATTATTAAGTGGATATACATTTATAAGAGAAGCTTCTATTGGTATGGGAGTAACACTTGGAGGACATCCTCAATTTGTAAGACCTCTTATTAATCCAATGGCTGAAGGTGCATCTATAGCTAAATATGGAAATTTAGATGAAAAAGATATTGATAAAATTAAAGCTTATTCAGCAGCTTCTGATAATATAGGTAACTTCTTTGGTCAAAATGTCTTTATGGCAAGCTCTGGAGTTCTTCTAATTTCAGGTACTTTAGAATCACTAGGCTATAATGTAGATACTTTACAAATAGCTAAAGCTTCACTTCCAATTGCATTAGCAGCATTTGCACTTTGTATTTTACAAAACTATCTTCTTGATAATAGTCTAAAAAGAAAGTACAACAAAAAATAATAGTTAGGAGGAAAAAGCTATATGGACATAACAAAATTGTCAAATACATTGCTAGAAATATTTTATATCATGATAGGGCTATACATGGCTACTACAATGGTATTTACTTTAAAAGATAAAAATCATAAAACTAGAATAGGTACAGCTCTTTTTTGGGGTATAGTATCTGCAATTTTTATATTTGGTAAGTTGCTACCTCCTGCAGTAGTTGGTACACTTATTATTGTAATAGCAATATTATCTGCTTTAAAACAAATAAACATAGGAACTTTAAAACAACTTGATACTACATTTGCTCAATTAAAAGCTGATAAATTAGGTTTAAAAATATTTATACCTTCATTAGCTATTGCTTTTGTTGCTATGGCTATAGCACAATTCACTAAATTATCTGGTACAGTTGCTATCGGTATCGCTGCTGTTGTTGCATTATTATTAACATTTGCATTTACTAAAGCTAAGCCAATAGAATACATTGAAGATAGTAACAGAATGTTCCAATCTGTAGGTGTATTTGCTATATTACCTCAACTTCTAGCTTCACTTGGTGCTTTATTTACAGCTGCTGGAGTTGGTGATGTTATTTCTAATATAATTTCTGGTGTTATACCTGATGGAAACAGATTAGCTGGTGTTATTGCTTACTGTGTTGGTATGGCTTTATTCACTGCTATCATGGGTAATGGATTTGCTGCCTTTTCAGTTATTACTGTAGGTATAGGTGTTCCTTTTGTATTTGCTCAAGGTGGAGATCCTATTGTTTGTTCAGCTCTAGCATTAACAGCTGGGTTCTGTGGAACATTATTAACACCAATGGCTGCTAACTTTAATATGTTACCAGCAGTATTACTTGAAATGAAAGATAAGAATTTAGTTATTAAAGCTCAAGCTCCTTTTGCTATTGCTTTATTAACTATTCATATATTATTAATGTATTTTTTAGGATTTTAAGGAGTGATATATAATGAAAGTATTAATAACAGGTTTTGATCCCTTTGGAGGAGAAAGTGTTAATCCTGCTTTAGAAGCAGTTAAAGCATTACCTGATACAATTGCAGGTGCAGAAATAATAAAACTTGAAATACCTACTGTTTTTAGAAAATCATTAGAAAAAATTGAAGAAAACATAATAAAACACAGCCCTGATATCGTAATATCAATTGGCCAAGCAGGTGGAAGATTTGGTGTTACACCAGAAAGAGTTGCTATAAATATTGATGATGCTAGAATTGAAGATAATGAAAAAAATCAACCAATTGATATAACTATATTTGAAGATGGAGAAACGGCATATTTTACTAACCTTCCTATTAAGGCAATGGTAAAAGAAATGCAAGATGGAGGAATTCCTGCTTCTGTTTCAAATACAGCTGGTACATTTGTATGTAATCACGTTATGTACGGTATAATGTATATGATAGATAAAAAATATCCTAATATAAAAGGTGGATTTATCCATGTACCATATATACCTTCTCAAGTAGTTACTAAGCCTAATATGCCTTCTATGTCAGCATCTGACATAACAAAAGGATTAGAATTATGTATAAAAGCTGCTGTAGAAAACAAAGAAGATGTTAAAGCTGTTGGAGGCGAAATCTGCTAATGGAACAATATAACCTTTTTGTATATGGAAGCTTAAGGCCAAACTTCTTTAACTTTGAAAAATATTTAGAAGGAAAAACACTTGATATAAAGCCTGCAGTTTTAAAAAATATGCATTTATATCATATGCCTTACAAAGGCTATCCTGCAATTACTAAAGGTACTGGTGTAGTTGTTGGTGAAATAATTACTGTTAAAGATTATGATTCTACAGTAAAAGCAATTGACATCATGGAAGGATTTTTAGGAGAAAATAATCCTAATAATGAATATCATAAAATTCTTTTAGAAGTTAATCATTTAAATTCTAATAAAAAAGAAAAATGTTATACATATTTCTACAATGCTGATATTGATAAAGACTTTAATGAAAAAGCAGTCTTTATCAGTGATGGTGACTGGAAAAACTATATGTTAAATATAAATAAAGACTCTGCTAAATAAGCAGAGTCTTTATTTATATTTAATAATTTATTATTAACTTTTAGTCTTCATATTTTATTTTAATAAATTTATCTATTTCTTCTGCCACAAGTTTTGCATGTGCTGCAGCTCTAACTACAGTATCTGCCCCTGTAACAACATCCCCTGATGCAAACACACCTTCTTTTGTGGTATGCCCACTTTTATCAGTTATTAATAATCCCCATTTATTTATTTCAAGGCCAGTGGTATTGGATACTATATTATTTCTTGCCGCTTGGCTAATAGCTATAATAACAGAATCACATTCAAATAAAGCTTCTGTTCCTTCTTTATTTACTGTTATAATTTTACCATTATCATCTTCTGAATTTTCTGTTTCTATGTATTTAATGGTGCTTTAAATAATTCAAACTTTATGCCATCTTCCTTTGCTTCTTCTAGTTCAACCTTAGTACATGTCATATTTTCAAATCCTTTTCTATATAATACATATACTTCATCTGCTCCACTTCTCTTTGCAGTTCTCGCTGCATCCATGGCTACATTTCCAGCACCAATTACAACAACCTTATTACCTAATCTATATACAGATGGAGATTTTAAATAATCTATGGCATAATGTACATTTCCTAAACTTTCCCCTTTTATATTTAATGGCTTAGGATTCCAAAGCCCTGTACCAATAAATACAGCCTTATATCCATCAGTTAATAATTTGTCAACTGTGATTACCGGTCCTATAAGTGTATTAGGCCTAATTACCACTCCAAGCTCTAAAAGCTTTTCCTCATATTTATCTATAGTCTCATTAGGAAGTCTATATTCAGGTATTCCATATCTTAATACTCCACCTATTTTTTCATGAGCATCAAAAATAGTGATCTTATATCCTTTTCTAGCTAAAATAAATGCTAATGTAATACCAGCAGGGCCACCACCTATAATAGCAACACTATGTTTATTTTTTGGAAGGTTCTCAAAATGAATTTTATCTAGATATTCATTTGATATAAGCTCTTCCATCTCACAAAATCTCACTGGTTCACTTTTAATTCCTCTTATACAATTACCTTTACATTGATCTTCATGAGGACATACTACTGAACAAATAGCTGATAATGGATTATTTTCAAAAAGCATTTCTCCTGCTTCATGGATTTTTCCTTCTTTAAATAAAGAAATAACTTCCGGTATTGGTGTATCAATTGGACAGTTCATTCTACATCTTGGCTTTTTGCATAATAAACATCTATCTGCTTCTAATAATAATTCTTTCATTTGTTTCTCCCCTCTGTTTTTAAAAAGACTTATAGCATTTATTTTATCAAATTTAAGTATTATTTATCAAATACACCAAATACGTATTTCTTAAATTCTTCAAATGTACTTTTTTCTATTGATACTCCTTTATGTATTTTACCAGTTGCAAAATTATATTCAGCAACACCATAATTAAACATTGCACTTGTAATAATAAAGTTAGTATCATAATATCTATAATTTGCTTTATTGTCCATTGCAACCATGCATATATCAACTAAATCCTGAGAATCTCTAAGATATCCTGCCTTATTCATTTCTAAAATAAAGTATAGTAAATTATAAGCCCCTGCCAGTTCCACCATAGAATCCCCAGCTATATTATATAACTTATTTATATTATGGAAGTATTTAATACTTTGAAATTCAATAGTTTTATAATCTTCATTTATTTTTACTTCTCTTAAATTTAATTCATTAATTCTATCTTTTATATATTCCCATGATGTTGTTTCTCTTATTGAGTTATTTTTTATAACATTTTGAAATTTTTCAAACATCTCTTCAGCATCATTTCCTTTGTGCATCAAAGTTCCATTTATATTAACTGTATATTCTCCATTTGAATATACTAAAGCTATTTTATTATCCATATATATACACTCCTATTTATTAATAATAATTATTATATCATATTTAATATTCTTATATATAGTATTTTCATCATAACTCTCCCATTCCCAATAATCATATTTTAATCTACTTCATATAATATTATTAAATCAATATATAAAAGTGATAAAATGAGATACGTTCTAGATATAAAAAAGTGTAAATTCATTGGCAAAGGACATGAAGGTCGCGTTTATCTTACACCAGAAGGATTTGCTTTAAAAATATTTTATAAAACCAAAAATGCCCATGATGAAGTAGAAATTTTAGAAAAAGTTAAAAATAGTCGTTTTTTTCCTAATGTTTTATTTATAGCAGATAAAATGGTGCTTAGAGAATACATTTCTGGTGAAAACTTAGGAAGTTATCTTTATAAGCATGGTTTATCATATAATATTGCTGTTGAAATAATTGAACTTGTGGAGGAATTTAAAAAGTTAAATTTTACACGAATTAATATTAGAAGCGCTCATATTTTCATTGATAGCAATGAAAAACTTAAAGTCATCGATCCAAGAAAGCCATATATAAAAAACACACCTTATCCTAAAGATATCATTCATGTACTTGTAAAACTTGAACTTTTTGATGATTTTCTAAAATATGTAGCTAAATATAATCCTTCTCTCTTAAAATATTGGTCATTAGGATACGACTATTACATTAAAATGTCTAAGAAGAAATATTTTATCAAATTAAAGATATGTTAATTTGCTGGTAAAAGCAAAAGGGGCTGTATCAAAATAATATTTGAAAAAAGGGAATTCGTATTTGAATTCCCTTTTTTGCATATAATATCGTTATGAAAAACTTCAAAAAGAATGT